>DASPUR010000087.1:0-10550 GCA_035622795.1 Methanoregula sp.
GATTGCCGGTCCCGGTTACACTGAAGGAAAAATTTCATATAGCTCAATCGCCAGAAGGATGGGCTATGAAAGAGATTATATCGACGGCACGCGAAGACTACGGGGTCGACATCGGCTGGAGAGAAGGCAGGGAAGAGAGACACGATTTTTTCACGTACTCCGAACTGGTGGACATGAAGATCAATGTGCTCGACCTGCTCGAACACCCCGGGTATTACGAAGTTGACGGGCGGCGGCGAAGGGTCCGCGCCACACCGCAGGGATGCTGCCAGCTTGCCTGAAAAGCTCTTCGTTAATTTTTTACGGGAGCGCCTGCCCAAAAACCACCGTATTTTTATCGTGCATGTCGCATGCGGACCACTAATATGACCTCTTTTTCGCAGTTCTTTCGAGTCAATAAGTCGTTTGTGGCTTTCGTTCACCGGTGTATCCCAAGGATCACGATCCGTTGGCATCCTTATCCGCGGCCGGCGATCCGGGCGTCCCTTCAAGGGTCATGACCAGTAATAATGCTGCAACCGAGACTGCAAACATGGCCAGGAATATCGCATGAAGGCTGGAAAGGTTCGCTGATAACCCGCCGGGTGAACTTCCCTCTCCACCCCCGGGCAGGGAGAAAACGATAAGCGCCAGGGCGATGCTTATCGTCATTCCCATCAGCCGCATCGTCTCGATCATGCCGGATGAGAGGCCGTAGATCTGCCGGGGAACCGAATTCACCAGGGTCCTTACCACCGGTGACTGGAAAAGTGCGATACCAGTACCGACGAGGACCAGTGCCGCGATGACGAGCAGAAACGGCGTTTTTTCCTCAAGGTTGGAAAGGAGAAGGAGGGCGATGGAGGTCGACACGACTCCGGCGCCGATGACCATACGCGGGTCTGTCCTGTCCGCGAGCCTGCCGGCAACCGGGGAGAGTGCGGCCATGAAAATGATGGGGACGAGCAGGATGATCCCGGCGATGCGGGCATCCATCCCCCGGACCGACTGGAGGTACAGGGTTATCAGGAAGAACACGCCGAAGTTTGACGTATTGAAGAAGAGGGCAGCGAGGTTTGCAGTCACAAATGTCCGGTTTTTAAGGAGCGTGCCGAGTTCGAGAAGGGGTTTTCGCGCCTTCTTCTCCTGGAAAACAAAGATCCCGGCGCATATGCCGCCTGCCACCATGAGCAGGACACCGGCAGTGCGGGGGAGGAGGGAGAAACCTGCCATCAGGAAAAGAACCGTAACCGCGTAGAGCCCCATTCCTGCCGGGTCATGTTCCCTCTTCCTCGGGATCTCGCATTCTCCCGGGATGCGGGTCAGGACCAGCAGAAGGATTACGATCTCCAGAGGAATGGTGACAAGGAAAATGCTCCGCCACCCGGTATAATATGTCAGGAACCCGCCGAGGAAGAACCCGAGGAGGAACCCGAGCGCCATTGCAGTAACATTTACTCCGATAGCCTTCCCCCGCTCGGTACCGGGATACACGAGGCTCACCAGGGCAATCGTCGTACCGAAGCACATCCCCGCACCGGCACCGGTCAGGAACCGGGCCAAGATAAGGATGCGGATATCCGGTGCGAGGACGCAGAAGAGGGCCGACACCGCATACACGGAAATACCAAGCGTGAAGATACGTTTGATACCGGTCTCGTCAGCGATCCTTCCAAGCGGGACGAGGAAGACCGCGGCGGCGAGAAAAAAGATATTGGTAACCCATCCAAGCGTTGCGGTATCGGCGCCAAATTCCCTCCCGATGGTCGGCAGGGCCACAATCAGGGCAGAGACCATGAACGGGGCGAGAGATGATCCGAGAGCCGCGGCAATAAGGACATTTTTCCGCGAAGAGGCTGATACCATGGACTGACCGGTAATCTCCGGCCCCGTTCTTATGTCTTGCTGCTGTCCGGAAGCTGATGATGAGATGAGGAACAGGAACGGCCTGCAGCCAGGTGCATCCGGGCCCGCAGTGATAAAACCGGACCTGGTGATGTTTTCCAAGGAAAAATCGTGGATAAATATTGATGAACGGGAGATTTACCAGCGGAACTTCCGCCGTCTTTGGTTTTTTTCTTCGAACGTAACGAGAAGATAACTGTGCACGCAGCGCGCCCCTTCCAGTTCAATTTCCAGGTACAGCTCCATCGCCGGATTTTCGAACGCGATCGCGACAGGGTCTGCACCCGTCTCCCGGAATCCCAGCGGGGAGAGCGTCTTTTCGATTGCCCGGACCGGCCGGTGGCAGCTGTCCCTGAATAGCCGCTCGACGGTCCGCTTCATTTGTAACTGCCAGCCCTTGTTTACCATGCGGTTTTACACTCCTCACGTTTTCTTTACGGCACTAGAACATGGTGTTTACATTGGCTGCTTTTTCGGGGATCTCCTGCAGGACGTCCCAGTGCTCAACGATCCGCCCCTTCTCCACACGAAAGATATCCATGACGGCAACCCCCCGGTCCCCGGGCTTCCGGACGAGGTGGCTGTGGACGACGACCAGATCCCCCTCGGCAATAAACCGCCTGAAATCAAAGAACAGGGAGGGAAATGCCGTGGTAAATCCCTTCACAAAAGCGATAAACGGCCCGGCCCCGTCACCGGCCTCCGGATTATGCTGGCGATACTCTGGCCCCAGGTACAGCGCAACTGCTTCTTCGGGCCGTTTCTGGTTCATCGCCATGTGATAAAAGTCCCGCACGATCTTTTTGTTTGACTCTGTCTGGTTGTTCATGGCAGCTCCTCCGGGACAAACCCGGTCCGGTATCTTTTGCCGTATCCGGGGCTTTTCTTTCCCGGGAAACCGGTCGGTACCTCACGTGATGGCCTATAGACTTCAAACCGATATTTAATGCTATTCCCGGTTGAGGCTCCCGCAAACAGGTCCCCCGTGGCTGGAGGAGTGAAAAACAAGGAAACATGTTTAATTCAGGGTATTTGCAATAACATCATCGATATTATCGACATAGATGACATTGATCCCGACGTTTTTCTCGATATATTCCCTTGCCGGCACGGTCTGGGGGACCTGTTCGATAAGTTCGTATCCTCCATAATCGACCGACTGTTGCGTATAGATGGTCAGATCCTGGTTCTCAAGCGGCATGAGGAATGTCGTGATACCGCTTTCCTTTGCAGCCGTCGCTTTCTCCACTGCACCACCGATGGCCCCCACATGACCGGCCGAATCGATGGTACCCGTCAGGGTGACCGATGAATTGATATGTCGGTGTTCAAGCGCTGAAATCGCGACGAGGGTCATCAGTGCGCCGGCGCTCGGGCCATCGACCGAGGCGATCGCCTTGTCCGCCTGGATCGAGAAGAGTACGTCGCTCCCGCTCAGGTCCCTGCCGGTCTTGTTCTGGGCAACGAACACCGCGGTATTCGCCGCGTCCTGGAAGACTATCCCCATAAGAGGCGTTGTATCCACGAGAACCCGCCCCTTTCCCGGCTGGACATCGACCGAAATATTCATGATCGAGCCGTTCGTGATCACGTTCTGGGTCACGAATGGCCCGTTCTGGACGAGCTCCACCTGCTGGCTCACTGCCGGGGCCTCCATCGATGCCGAGCTCGTGATACCGGTGATAACACCCTCGTCCTGCTCTTCGGGACTGTTCAGGTGCGAACGGTAAAAGGCGAGCTGGCTGGCAGCATGCATGAGGCTGATATTATCAGCATTCACCTGTTTCTGGAGAAGCATGTTCTGGGCACTTAAGGAGCTCGTTTTCACCACGAGATCGGAGATCCGTGCCTGTTCATAAGGATTGTAGGCTGCGAAAAAACCGATATTGACAAGCACGGAGATCGCGAGGAGCACCGTCACCATATGAACCGCTTTCACTGGAATAACCACCTCTGGTCTTTTGTGGTTGATTCCTCTCGTACCATTTAAGGATGCTGGTCGTCCTGACGGTGAGTCAGGATAGTGGGCCTGCAATTACGGGATTTTCGTCCTCCCCTTAATCATGCAGACCGGCATGGGATCCGCCAAAAAATTTAACAGCGTTGAATACTATCCGTCACGTGGCCGGGTGGTCTTTTGCGCCACCGGGGCGAACACAGGAATCGGAGGATTCGTCATGGCAAGACCGTACCAAAGATCGATCTTTGATGAGCTCGATGATTTGCGGGAGTATGTGAATTCAATGTTCCAGCAGGCATTTCCACCGGCGGATCTCCCCATGCTCCCGGCCGGGGAAAACCAGAGGATGCCGGCACCGTTCCGCCACGAGATGAAGGTGGATGTGGTCGAGCACGATGACGAGGTCATCGTAACTGCCGACATGATCCCCGGGATCGAGAAGAAGGACATATCCCTTGAACTGATCAACTCCCACGCACTGAAAGTCACCTGCGAGCGGCGCGAGGAAACGAAGGAAGAGAAGGAGGGCTACTATCTTCACGAGCGGAGGTTCGGCTCGCTCCAGCGCGTCATCCCTCTCCCGTCATCGGTGACCTACGATGGCTCGAAATCAACGTTCAAGAACGGGGTCCTCGAAGTACACCTCAGGAAGGCAAAGCAGGAGAAGAAGTCAAAGATAATGATTGAATAATCTTTTTTATCCTCACTGCCTGCCAGTGGATTGAAAACTTATCAATAATCTCTGAAAAACGCGAGACATATTTTTTTTGTTTGTATGAACTCAGGTCGCAGCCCTTTAACCGATACAACGTGTATTATTTCACAAAAACAGAAAAGAGGTCTTTTTTTAAAAAAAGATTAAAATCGATCTTTCAGTAAACCAATCCTCTGATTCTCTTCAGGATATCATGTGTATTTCGCAGGGTCGGCGTCAAATTTCTTCTTGCAGCCCGGGGCGCAGAAGTAGTACTTCTTTCCCTTATACTCGCTGGTGAACTTCGCGGTTTTCTCGTCTACGGTCATCTTGCAGATCGGGTCGATTGCCATTATACAGTTCCTCCGTTCACTTCCCTTTCTTTGCTTCCGGTATATACGTTTTGAGGAGGAGGGAGAGGCTGATAACGGTCACCGAGCTCATCGCCATGGCAAATGCAGCGAACTCCGGGCGGAACGTAATACCGAATCCCGGGTAGAGAACACCGGCAGCGATTGGGATGAGCGCTGCGTTGTAGGCGAAGGCCCAGAAAATGTTTCCCCGGATCCGGCCCATCACTTTTTTGGAGAGCTGGATCGCCGCTACTGCATCGGTCAGCTCGTCCGAGATCAGGACAATATCCCCGCTCTCGATCGCAATGTCGGTTCCGCCTCCGACGGCTATGCCGACATCTGCCTGGGCAAGTGCCGGGGCATCGTTGATACCGTCACCTATGAACGCGACGACCTCTCCTTTTTCCTGAAGTGCTTTTACTTCCGTGGCTTTGTCGCCGGGAAGGACCTCTGCGACGACCGTCTCGATTCCTGCCGCTCTGGCGACAGCATCGGCGGTCCGCCGGTTATCACCTGTGATCATTGCAACCTGAATTCCCATCGCTTTCAATGCAGTTACCGCGGCCGTGGTCGTGTCCTTGAGGGTATCGGCAATGGCGACAACACCCGCAATCCTCCCCTGCATGGCTACGAGAACGGCAGTCTTTCCCTCGCGTTCAAGCCGCGACAGGGATTCTTCCACGCCGGGATCGACTGCAATGCCGCGATCCCGGATGATAGCCCGGTTTCCGACGATTACGGTCTCGCCGCGCACCCGGGCTGATACTCCTTTGCCACCTGAGGTATCGAAATCCTCGGCCGGCTCTACTGCCACTCCCGCACTCTCCGCTTTCCGGACCACGGCCTCCGCCAGCGGGTGCTGGGAGTTCTTCTCCACGGAAGCTGCCATGGCAAGGACTGTTGTCCCGTCCGAACCGGCAGGGATAATATCGGTAACTTCGGGTTTCCCCCTCGTGAGCGTCCCTGTCTTGTCGAATACCACGGTCGTGACCTTCTCAGCTATCTCGAGTGCGTCCCCGTTCCTGATGAGGATCCCGAGCTCTGCCCCGCGGCCCACGCCTACCGTCACCGCAGTAGGGGTTGCGAGACCGAGAGCGCAGGGGCATGCCACGACGAGAATTGAGATGAGGACGGTGAGCGCGAAGAGGAGCGTCGCACCGAGAAGGAACAACCAGACCAGAAACCCGAGGAGGGCGATTCCGATGACTGCCGGGATGAAATATGTCACCGCGACATCGGCGATCCGCTGCACCCGGGGCTTCGACCCCTGGGCTTCCTCGACCATAAGGAGGATCTGAGCAAGGACCGTCTCCTTCCCTACTTTCGTGGCCCGGACCGAGAGGACGCTGTTCTGATTTATCGTCCCCCCGACCACCCGGTTCCCCGGGGACCTGAGCGGGGGGACCGGTTCGCCGGTTATCATCGACTCGTCGACATAGCTTGCCCCGCTCACCACTTCTCCGTCGACCGGCACCTTCGCGCCCGGTTTGACGACGACGATGTCGCCCACGATTACATCCTCCGTTGCGATCTCGGTCTCTTTCCCGTCCCGGAGGACAAGGGCAGTCTTTGCCCGGAGGCCCGCGAGCTTCCTGATCGCCGAGGAAGTCCTCCCTTTTGCCCGTGCTTCGAGATACCGGCCCAGCATCAGGAACGCGGCAAGAATGATGGCGGAATCGTAGAACATGAAATCCGTGTTCAGGACTATCCCGAACGTGCCGAGAACGCTCGACCCGAATGCGACCCCGGTACCCATGGCATACATCACGTCCATGTTCAGGGTCCGGTTCATGAGTGCCATGCGGGCAGCCCGGAAGATCGGGAGGGCCACGTACACGAAGACCGGCGTTGAGATGACCAGCATAATGTATGCAAGGATCTGCATCGGGACGGGGACCTTAACCCATGTCAGCACCATCAGGGGGATCCCAACGATGAAGCCGGTGCTGAACCTGAACATCTTGTCGCGGAGGTCCCGTTCGCGGGCAGTACGCTCGGCATCTTCCGAGACCTCCCCCGCGATACCGAGATACTGGTAACCTGCGTCTTCGACAGCCCGCCGCATATCCCCGGTGGAGGTGAGCGAAGGGTTGTACCTGACAAACGCCTTCTCGGTTGCGAGATTGACTACCGCGGTCGCGACCCCGGGGAGGGCCCGGAGGGCCGCTTCGATGGTCTGGACGCAGGTCGCGCAGACCATCCCCCCCACTTTTATGGAGACTTCGCGGTTGACGACATCGTAGCCCGCCTCCCGCACGGCTTTCTCCATTTCCGCGAGAGATACCCGGGCTGGATCGTACTCCACGTGCGCAGTGTCGGTACCGAAATTCACCTGTGCTTTGGAGACGGCATCGATCTTTCCGAGCGTTTCCTCGACGGAAATGGCACAGGTGGCGCAGTGCATGCCGGCGATTTTGAGCTCGGCGCTCTTCTTCTCCTTTTCAGGCTCCATCGTTTCCCATCAGGTAAACGCCGTTTTCATGCTTGGATGTTCCTGTCTGGCCGGAAACATTTACCGGCAGGTTCATCACGCAAGGGGGTTCCGGAAAACCGGCACATAAAACCACTTCCTTTCGGTGTCCGGCACTATCCCCGCTTCCGCCCGGACCGGGCACACGATTACTGCAGGTTCCATCTCCCGGGCAGGTTCAGGTATTTTTCTTTTCTTTGGTACAGGAAGTCCCGTAGTGACCGAT
Organism: Methanoregula sp.; assembly: GCA_035622795.1. GTDB lineage: Archaea > Halobacteriota > Methanomicrobia > Methanomicrobiales > Methanospirillaceae > Methanoregula. The sequence continues at coordinate 7,588 of DASPUR010000087.1, forward strand.
CAGCCGGAGGAGGACATCGGAATAGGACTCGCCTGACCTCTTCTGCGCATTGAGCGCATGAAAAGCATTTTCCTTAAGCTTGATGCTCCTGACTGTCATGCCCTTCACTGGAGAGTCCACCTATATATTCATTGAGCCGGGTATCCGATGAGTGCCTTAGAAACTGACATGGACCGGCTAAGGCACAACGGGATTTGCACCGACGCCAATCCGCTTAAGTCCACGCAAAAACCAAAAAAAGGAAAATGTGCCTGCCCGGGCTAATTGCCCCGGGAGAAATCTTTATTAACTTTCCCACAGTATCAAGCGGCTGTCAAAAATCAAAAAAGGGGTGACCTATGAACCGGATCGATGAACTGAAAGCACAGGGACTGGAAAAGATACCGTTCCAGTATTTTGTTGAGATGTATTCTGGTGATGCACGCTTCGAACGGTTGGAGGACAACCATTACCGGATTGTGTCGTTCAACCCCGAATCGTTACGGACGCTCCCGGTCGAACGGGCACTTTCTGACGGATGAACCGGTGGCTCTCCTGCCGGGAAAAACGCATTTTTTCCGGCATCCGGACAGGCCACCATTTATCAGTAGTCTTTTCTGATACATTCCGGAAAATATCGTCGAAGGCGCCTTCCCTGCTTCCGTGACGTGAAGCCACAGAAAGGCAAACGGGGGCAATAAGATGGTGCCGCAATTTTACATCACCTGACGAACCGTATCCCGAGATAGACCGGGCCGCGGAAATCGTCGACTGCTACGCTGACCCCGAACTGCCGGATGATGAGTTCGTCGAATTTTTTTTCCAGAACCGCTTCGGGAAACCTCTTTGTCTTTCTTGCATAGAACCGCACCCATTCTGCCCAGAGGAGCATCCGCTGCACGAACCATTCGGGATCCGGGGCAACATGCTTCCCGAGGAACTCCTCAAATGCGGCCAGTTCATCCACACGATCCGGTTTGAAGCGATCATTCTAATGATTATCGCTTGTCCCGGGATCTCGGGAGAGGGGGCACCTGCCGGTGGCCTGCCACTTTCACCCCCCGCATGCGGTGGCCTTATCCCCGGGGCCGGGGGAGTAACCGGGCGATGCAGATCGAACTTTACCAGGGAGCGGTCATCGAGCCGTGCTCGTTTTCGGCAGTCATCGGCCCGGCAGGGATCGCGGCAGGAATGATCAACGAAAACGGCGATCTCCAGCGGTACCTCCTCCTCTTTGTCTCCGGCAACTACTCCCGCGTCCTGACGCAGGTCGACAGGAACGCAGGACATTTCGAGGTCCGCCGGGCGTTTACCGCCCACCAGCTCCTCACGATCCTGCAGGAGGCGGCACACACGGTGGTCTTCATCGAGCACGATCCCACGCTTTTCGACGGGGCATGGGACATGATCGCGCCCCTCGCGGCGGCACTCAGCGAGATCAGCCGGGAGTCCGCCGTCATCCTCTACAGCCCGGGTGCCGACCGTTCGTTCTCGCTCCTTACCCGGAAGGCCGGGCACGTCATCTGTTACCTGCCCGGGCCTGCCGGGCTGCGAGAGGCGGGCGGGTCTCTGGGTATCCGGGCGGCCCGGCAGGAGACTCTTGATATGACTCGCCGGAATACGGAAAAAATGTGAGGGTATGGACCGGCCAGAAAAGTATCCGCCGGGATCCGTCAGTAATCAGGTCTCCTCGATCTGGATAGTGTTGAGCTTCACCGATTCGACGCCTTTCTGGGACATCAGCCGCTCGGCAAGCGATTTGAGCTGGCTCCCGTCCCCGTGGACAAGGATCACTTCGAGGCACTTGTCGTGGGTGACGTGGGAGTGGAGGCTGGCCTTGATGATGGCGTGGAACTCGTGCTCGATATCGGTGATGGTCGTGAGGAGCCCCCGCTGGTCGTGGTCGTACACCATGGTGATGACCCCTTCCCGCATCCCCTTGACATCCGACATCCACTTGTAATAGGTGATGTACGTCCGGATCGCATCGCGGATCCCTTCGGATCGCGAGGAATACCCCCGGTAGTTCAGGATCTCGTCGAACTTGTCGAGAAGATGTTTCGGAAGAGAGATGCCTATACGTGAGAGGTCGTCATCCATGGTCATGGCAAGATCAATTACTTGTATTCGGTGTTGTCCGCTTTAAGTTTGTGATGAATTCGTACCGATGACACGCGTAATTGTTACATTGTCCAGGATGGGATTTCTATCACCCACGAGAGATTAGAGATTTTCAACCAATCTTTTTTTGAGTTAATAGTAAAAAATTAAAATTTTAGGCAACTTCAGTAACAAAACAAAATGTATTTAAATTACACTGTGTTACAAATATTAAAAAAAGTATTACTATTCATTAAAGGAGAACTGAAAGAATGACTAAGCGATTTACGATTGCACTGGTTGCACTCGCACTCTTCGTTCTCGTGGCAGTAATGCCGGCGTCAGCATACTTCTATGCAGTCGCACAGAACGTAAACCAGAGCGGAACCGTGTACGTTGGCGAGCAGGGACTCAATCTCACTCCCGCCGTCTTACAAGCCCAGGCTCAGGCACAGGACCCGACCAGTACCACTATTGGATGGTGGGCGTCCGCAGCCGTTGTACTTACCACTTCACCGACCAAGTCGATCAACGTCGGCCCGAGCGCAGGCTCGTTCCTCGTGTCCCCGTCTGACTTCGGCGGATACGCAGGCAACTGGTACCTCGTCAGCAACGTGACCGGATTTGCAGCGAACAACAGCGGCAACCCTGTTATTGTCATTGTCGCCTCGGACCCGACCCTTGACATCCGGATCTGGGACGCTACCCAGAACACCGATGTGACTGGCGGATCAGTTACCCAGGGTGAGAACCTTACCTTCAGGGTCGACACCAACCAGTACCAGGCAATCCCGTCCAACAACGTGACCCGGTACCCGGTGTTCTTCACGCAGGGCAACTCCCAGTCGACCATCAATGCAATGGACACTGGTGACGGTTACATT
>DASPUR010000088.1:0-2822 GCA_035622795.1 Methanoregula sp.
GTACGGAGGAGCCCCCGGATACCGGCATCCCAGCCGGCTTCGCTCATCATGCCCCGGGCGATCGCCTCGCTACGGACGCCATCGACCATCGCCGTAAAGGTCAGTTTTGTAAACCCTTCAACCAGTTCCGGCCGGGAGGCATCGACATACACGACCCGGGGGGAGACAAAAACCCCCGAAAACCCTGCCCCATCGACGAGGGGGAAGAGCTTCCGGCCGATAAGCGCATCGCCGCCGGCCTCTTTCTGGAGTTCGACGAGGCAACGGATAGCCTTACCGGCCTCGGGGCTGTCGGGATGGAAGAATGCGGAGCCGTGGTCGCCTTCGATTACCGTGATCGTACCGCCGCGTTTCAGGAGTGGCCTGAGCCGTAAGAGCGCAAGGCCGGGGTCGGGGAGGTGCTCGAGGACGAAGCAGACGAAGATGTGATCGAAGCTCTCTTCCGGGAACGGGAGACTGAAGAGGTCCCCGACATGGAAACTGACGTTTGTGAGACCCGCGGCCTCCACCCGCTCCTTTGCCTTCTCCACCGATTCCGCCGATACATCCACCGAAGTGATCAGGGCATCCGGGCTGTTCCGGGCAAGGATGACGGTCTGGGCGCCGGTCCCGCATCCGGCCTCGAGGACCTGAGACCCTGCAGGGTACCGGGTGTCGTGGTGGAGGAGATCGGTGAGCGTGCGGGCCTGGTCCGAGAGCCGTTCCGATTCGCGGGGCGAATAGCCATGGACGTAAGGATTTTCCGGCATGTATGTTCAGTTCTCCGGGCGGGCTGCTTCCGGATCTTCCGGAAGAGTTGCGGTACAAAATTGGGGCTCAATGCACAAAAAAGTACGCTGCCCGGCCTTGCACCAGCTTCAGGATCCGGAAAAAGAGATCGGGTCTCCTCCCTGATCCGTGCAGGTTTCGGTACCAGCCCGGCGGATTGATCCATTGAACTCCGTTTCAAACCTGAAAGACCGGAGACCACGCTGACGGGAGCACGGGATCGTTAAGACGGAAAAACACACAGGCAAGAAGGAAAAGAGGCCAGGGCCGAGATTCGAACCCGGGTCGGAGGATCCACAGTCCTCTAGGATAACCAACTACCCCACCCTGGCAGATGTCCCTTTAATTTTGGCACCTTACTCTGATTAATCTATCCGTGCAACTCACCCGGGCCCCCGTTCAATAAACCGTTTTTCAAACGCAACGGGTCATTTTGCCGGGGGGGTGATGCTTAATAGGGTCAGACGTCCATTACATATCAGGTGGCTCCGGACACAATCCCTTAAAAGGAACGGCGGGCGGTAATCGCCGGTGTGAGCGGGACATGCAACGCGGGGGTATCCCCGGCCGGAGCAGCGGGACGAGAGGGAGGCGTATATGGCGGAAAACCCTAAGATAAGGACGCCCATTGTCTGCGTCATGGGCCACGTGGACCATGGGAAGACCTCCCTTCTCGACCGGATCCGGGGTTCTTCGGTCGTGAACTCCGAGGTCGGGGCGATAACACAGCATATCGGGGCGACCATCGTCCCGATCGAAGCCATCCGCGCCATGAGCGGGACCATGGGAAAAGTCCCGATCAATATCCCCGGGCTCCTTTTTATCGATACACCGGGCCATCATGCCTTTACCACCCTGAGGGCCCGGGGCGGGGCCCTGGCCGACATGGCCATCCTCGTGGTCGACATAGCCCAGGGGTTCCAGCCACAGACAGTCGAGGCACTCCAGATCCTGCGCAGCTGCAAGACGCCCTTTGTCATTGCCGCTACCAAGATCGACCGGATCCACGGGTGGCGGGTCAACGAGGGGGAATCGTTCCTCTCCTCGTTTGCAAAGCAGAACGACCGGGTCAAAACCGATGTCGAGAACAAGACGTACGAGATCGTGGGAAAACTCTCCGAGCTCGATTTCTCCGCCGACCGTTTCGACCGGGTTGCCGACTTTCGGAGGAACCTCGCGATCGTCCCGGTCAGCGCACATACCAATGAAGGCATATCGGATCTTCTGCTCGTGATGATCGGGCTCGCCCAGCGGTACATGGGGGAGGAGCTCGCCCTTTCGGTCGAGGGACCGGGCGCCGGCACGGTGCTGGAAGTCAAGGAAGAGCGGGGGCTCGGCACCACGCTCGATGTGATCCTCTACGACGGCACACTGAATGTCGGGGACGAGATCGCGGTGGCTACCCAGGGTAATGTGCTCGTGACGAAAGTCCGGTCGCTCCTGAAGCCCCGGCCCATGAAAGAAATCCTTGTCGAGGACCGGTTCGAGCGGGTAAAGTCCGTGGTTGCGGCTTCCGGGATCAAGGTCACCGCACCAAACCTCGAAGGGGTCATCGCGGGCTCGCCATTTTTCGTCGTCCGGGGCAACCGCGACGAAGTCGCGGCCCGGATCCAGAAAGAGATGACGGAGATCCATGTCAACCTCGCGGAAGAAGGTATCGTGATCAAGGCCGATACCATCGGGGCGCTCGAGGCGCTCTGCAAGGAACTCGACGGCAAGCAGATCGGCGTCATGCGGGCAGAGGTCGGCCCGGTCAGCCGGCACGACCTCATCGATACAGAGACCATCAAGAACCCGGCGTTCCGGGTCCTCCTCTCCTTCAATACTCCGATCCTTCCCGATGCCGCGGACATGCTCAGGAACCCGCTCTATACCCAGGTGAAAGTCTTCGAGGGCAGGGTTATCTATCAGCTGATCGATTCGTACCTCGAATGGCGCGACGAGCAGAAGCGCATCCAGGAGAAACAGCGCTTCGAACACGTGGTCATGCCGGCGAAGATCCGGCTTCTTCCCGACTGCGTCTTCCGGCAGAGCAACCCTGCAGTTGTCGGGGT
>DASPUR010000089.1:0-5366 GCA_035622795.1 Methanoregula sp.
TCGATGAGCTGATCAAGGACCTCCAGCGGGCGCTCATCTCGTCCGATGTCAACGTGAAGCTCGTGATGGAGCTCAGCAAGGCCATCCGCACACGAGCCCTTGACGAACAGCTCGCGAAGGGGACGAACGTCCGCGAGCACGTGCTCCGTATCGTGTACCAGGAGCTCGTCCGGCTCGTCTGGGCCTCGGCAGACGTCCGGCTCGAGCCCCAGACGATCCTGATGGCAGGCCTGCAGGGCAGCGGCAAGACGACGACGACGGCAAAGCTCGCCCGGTATTTCCAGAAGAAGGGCCTGAAAGTCGGGGTCATCTGCGCCGACACGTTCCGGCCGGGTGCCTACGACCAGCTTGCGACGCTCTGCACCAAGATCAACGTGCCCATCTTTGGCGACCCGAAGGCGACGGATGCCCGGCAGATCACGAAAGACGGACTTGCCGCCCTGAAGGACCAGGAGCTCATCATCGTCGATACCCAGGGCAGGCATGCCCTCGAGCCCGCGCTCATCCAGGAGATCATCGACCTTAACGCGATCACGAGGGCCACCCACCGCTGGCTCGTCATCGATGCCGCGCTCGGGCAGGCCGCGAGCGAACAGGCCCGGCGGTTCCACGAGGCGATCGGCATCGACGGGGTCATCATCACCAAGATGGACGGGACCGCAAAAGGCGGCGGGGCGCTCTCTGCCGTTGCCGAGACCAAGAGCGGGATCGTCTTCATCGGGAGCGGGGAGACCATCGAGAACCTTGACCGCTTCGACCCGGACGGCTTTATCTCGCAACTCCTCGGCATGGGGGACTTAAAAGCCCTCGCGGAGAAAGCGGAGGAGGCGATCAAGGGCGAGGACTTCGATGCGAACGCGATGCTCAAGGGCAAATTCACCCTCCGGGACATGTACAAGCAGCTCGAAGCCCTCAACAAGATGGGCCCCTTAAAACAGATCATGGGCATGCTCCCCATGGGGGGCATGGAGCTCCCCGAGGGCATCTACGATGTCACGAGCACCAAGATGGTCCGGTATCGGATCATCATGGACTCGATGACTCCAAAAGAGCTCGACGACCCGGGCCTGATCAACAGCTCCCGGATGCAGCGGATCGCCCACGGCGCCGGGGCGAGCCCGGACGAGGTCCGCGAGCTCCTCAAGTACTTCAAGATGATGCAGCGGACACTCAAGAACCTGAGGGGCGGCGGCGGGAAGTTCAACATGCAGCGCCTGATGAAGCGGTTCTCCGGTATGCAGGGATGACGGGTTTTGCCATTGTCGGGCACCTCGCCCGGACGGACGGGTCGTTCCCGCTCAACGACCTGCCGGGAAGCGGGGGGCGGATGGATGTTCTCTGCCGGTGCGTGAACGCGAGCCTCTTTCTCTCGCACGACCTGAGGAGGGAGACGGAATGCTTCCTCGTTCTCTGCGGGCCCCCGTCGCCCGCCCCGAAGACCGTGCTCTTCTCGGGCAGTTCGGTCCGTTCGCTCTCGCCCGACGAACGGAGCGCGGGGGCCCTCATCAAAAAAGCCCTCGCTCTCCCCTGCGGCAGCGAGTTCCGCGAGGCTGCCCCCGGGGTCTCGGTCCGGAACGGCGGGCTCGGACGGCTCGTCGCAGATCGCGCCTGCGCCGTGCTCGATGAGAACGGCACGGATATCCGGAAGGCGGCGGAGTTGCCGGACATGGTTGTCCTCTCCGATCACCTGAATTTCACGGAAGCCGAGGAGGAGGCCCTCAGGGACTGCCCGCGGTTTTCGGTGGGGCCCGCGTGCCTCCACGCCGACCATGCCATAACCGTGCTGCTCAATGAATCCGACCGGAGGAGATGCGGATGGAAATAAACGAGACGACCGGAAAGATCCTCGCGTACGGGGATACGTGCGACCACTGCCTCGGCCGGTTCTTCGGCAAGCGCTCGCACGGTCTCACGAACGACGAGCGCGGGGCAGGCCTCCGGGTCGCACGTGCACTTTCCGCGAACCAGCCGTTCGAACAATTTACCGGCACCTGCTGGGTGTGCGGCAACTTCTTCGACTCCGTCCCGGAGTGGGCGGACCGGGTCGCCGACGCGGTCTCGGGGATAGAGTTCTCGACCTTCCTCGTCGGCTGCCGGGTCCCCCCGCTCATCGCGGAGAACGAGGAGATGGTCTGGAGCGACCTCTCCCTCTCCGAGCCGGAACCGTTCAAGTCCGAGGTGAACCGCGAGGTGGGGAAGGCAGTCTCCGCCCGGACCGGCAGGACCGTGGACTTCAAAACCCCCCACGTTGTCGTCATCCTCGATCTTGCGAACAGCAGGGTCGAGGTCCAGGTCAACTCGGTCTTCTTCTATGGCCGGTACCAGAAGTTCGAGCGGGGCATCCCCCAGACCCACTGGGACTGCCGGGCCTGCCGGGGGAAGGGCTGCGAGAAGTGCAACTTCACCGGTGCCCAGTACCTCGACTCGGTGGAGGAGCTGATCGGGAGGCCGGTCATCGAGCTGTTCGACGCGGAGAACGCCGTACTCCACGGCGCGGGACGGGAGGACATCGACGCCCGCATGATCGGCACCGGCCGGCCGTTCATCCTCGAGGTGGTGAGCCCGAAGCGGCGCACCCTGGACCTTGCCAGTGTAGAAGCGGAGATCAACCGGACGGCGGAAGGACGGGTCTCGGTCGCCCTCCAGCGCTGGAGCGAACGGGGCGAGGTGGAAACCCTTAAATCAAACAAAGCGCATAAAAAATACAGGATCCTGGTCGAGGTTGACGGCGAATTATCTGCGGACGAGTTCGCAAAAGCCTTAACAACCCTGCAGGGCGTCACAATACACCAGCGCACGCCCGAACGGGTCGCCCACCGGAGAGCCGACAAAATCCGGGAGCGCAGAGTCCTCGATATCGGGTATGCAGGGATGCAGGACGGGAAATTTGTTGTCGACGTCCTCGGCGAAGCCGGTCTCTACATCAAAGAACTCGTATCGGGCGACGGGGGCAGGACGGTCCCCAGTCTCGCCGGGAACCTGAAGCGAAAGGCTCACGTCACCAGCCTCGATGTAGTCCAGGTGGAAGGAGCACAGGAGGGAGAATAAACCATGGCACACCACAACGGCCCACGGAAGAAGACACGGTATAAGTTCAAGAAGGAATTGAGAAAGCGCGGGCTCCCGCCGGTAACCTCGGTTATCCAGCACTTCGAGGTCGGCGACCGCGTCCACGTTGTCGTCGAGCCGAGCATCCAGAAAGGGATGCCCCACCGCCGCTTCCACGGGAAGACGGGCACGGTCATCGGCCAGCGGGGCCGGGCCTGGATGCTCACCATCAAGGATGGCGATGCGGAGAAGATCGTCATCGCAAGACCACAACATCTAAAAGCCCAAAAGTAAATTCACTCTGGTACCGGCATGAAAGTCAAGGCTGTCATTAGCGAAGAGAAGGTTACCCTCTCCGAGATGCGGGATGTCCTGGTCGGCGTTGAAGCCGAGCGGCTCGCTGCGGAGAAGGAGATGTCCTATGAGTTCCGGCGGAGCCTGGAGCATGCGAACACGCTTGCCAAGACAACGCCCGAGAAGTCCCGGGAGCTGGTCCAGGCGCTCGTGAAGATGGAGAAGATGAAGCCGGAGATCGCCTACCGCATCGCCAATATCATGCCAAAGTCCCGCGATGAGGTCCGCGCGATCTTTGCCAAGGAGCGGTATACCCTCTCTCCCGAAGAACTCGATGCAATCATCGAACTGGTAATGACACACTTCTAGAGGTGTGAACCCCATGAAGGCGGAGAAGAAAGAACTCAACGCGATCGTACTGGATGTGCTCATCAAGGGCCACCCCGACGATCCCCGCCCTCCGTTCAAGCGCGAGCCGATCATCCAGGCAGTCGGCATCGAACAGTTCAAGCTCCTCGAGCTCGTCCCCAAGCCGTCCGTGAACCTCGGGCTCCACGAGAAAGTCTATATCGGCGACTCCGAACGCGAGAAGATCGAGCGGGTCAAGCGCAGGATCGGGTACGACGAGCTGACCCAGACCGCCCGCGGCGAGCTCCCGTTCGTCCTCGAGAAGCTGATCCACGAGCGCGAAGCCGACTTCGTCACGTTCTTCAACAAGGCGATCTCGATCACACCGAAACTCCACATGCTCCACCTCCTCCCCGGGATCGGCAAGAAACTGATGTGGGAGATCCTCGAGTCGCGGAACAAGAAGCCGTTCGAGAGCTTCGCGGACATATCCGCAAGGATCAAATCGATCCCGCACCCCGACAAGATGATCCAGTCCCGGATCATGGAAGAGCTCCAGGACCCGAACGTCAAGTACCACCTGTTCACGACCAAGTAAGGGCGCCGCATTATGAGAGCGCACCACGACCAGCACTTCCTCATCGACCAGAACGCCATAAACCGGATCGCGGGGATCGTGGACGTCGGCGGACGCCGGGTACTCGAGATCGGGCCCGGCAACGGAGCCCTCTCCGCAGCCCTTCTCAGCCGCGGTGCGGTCCTCAGCGCCATCGAGCTCGATTCAGGCCTCTGCGGCGAACTCGCCGACCGTTTTTCTTGTGAGATTGCACGCGGGCAGTTCACGCTCGTGCACGGGGACGCGACCCGGTGCGAATTTCCCCCCTTCGATCTCGTGGTCGCGAACCTGCCCTACTCCGCGTCATCGAAGATAACCTTCCGGCTGCTCGACCACGGGTTCGAGGCTGCGGTCCTGATGTTCCAGAGCGAGTTCGCCGAGCGGATGATCGCGCCGGCCGGGACCAAGGACTGCGGCCGGCTCTCCATCATGGTCCAGACGTTTGCGACCGTGCAGCAGTGCTTCCGGCTCCCCCCGAACTGTTTCTCGCCACGGCCGCAGGTCCATTCGATGGTGGTGAAGATCGTCCCCCGGCCGCCGATCTTCCCGGTCAATGACCGGGAGCGCTACGCCGACGTGGTCCGGGCGCTCTTCTCGCACCGGAGAAAGACGGTACGGAACTGCCTGAAGGGGTCGGGGGGGATGCTCGACCCTGCGTGGGTGGACCGGGTAGTCGCCGCCCTGCCGGAAGAGATCCTGAAAAGCAGGCCGGAGGAGCTGTACTTAGAAGACTTTGCGACGATCGCGAATTTTTGAGGAAAAACACCGCCGTTGTTGTCAGATTTTTACCGTTATCCAGGCGCTCCGTGCGGGCGCGGCACCCTCGGGACTCCCCAGTCTGCTGACAATATTCCGGCAGGGGCTCCTTGCGCACTTTCCGTTTTAACCTGCCGGTGAATTTATTCGTTGTACTGAATGGCACGACCGGAACACCGGGAGATCGGAATGAATACGGGGATCGAAGACAGGATGATAAAATTCCGTACAACTGTACTAGTGCCGGGGAACCCTGCGGTACAACTGGAAATCGATCAGGGACAGCACCCGGGGGATCAGCCTG
>DASPUR010000090.1:0-11209 GCA_035622795.1 Methanoregula sp.
CCGAAGATATCGATCTCCCGGGCAACATACCGGGCCTCGACCGCGCTCTGGCCGTAAATGGGGCTGTCGCCGAGGAGCCGGAAGATCTCGGCGGGGGTGATCCCGGCCGTGGACATCGAAGTGATGTAATTGATCGCGTACGGGAGGCTCGCGTCGATGTTCCTGCGCCGGTTGCCGGCCTCGATGCTCGGGTACATGATGAACGCGACATAGGTCAGCCCGCCAAAGACCATCAGGGAGAAGAGCGTGATAAATATCGTCCCGAGGATGAGGCTGTAGGCCGAGAGACCGACCACGGCGTCCGGGACTGCCCCCCGGTACTTGATCAGGTTGGGGAGCTTGAGGACCCAGGTGATGAGCCCGATGAAGAGAGCGGCGGTGAGCCCGACAATGATTGAACTGAGGTATGCGGTAGAGAGGTAGACTTCGAAGGGGGTCTTGAACCGTGCGGATAAAAGGTCGTTCCGGAGCTGCCCGTACTGCTCCCGCTTTTCCTTCATCCTCTTTCCCAGGAGGTTGAAACTGAAACGTTCGAAACTATTCATACAGGTCCTTCCTTACACGTTCGACGACCGCCTCGGGGTCGCGGTGGTACGAGATGAGAATTTTCGCCACGTCCTTGTAGTGCCGGATCTTCTTGATGCGCATCCACTCGAGGACCTCCTGCCGGCGCTTGAGCTCCTCCCGCATCCGGTTCTCGCTCCAGCCCTTGGCCTCCATGATCTCCTCGAGGAGGTAGGACTTGCCGGAATAATTGATCTCGTCGGTGGCGGACCGCCACTTGAAGACCTCGTTGGTGATCAGTTCGTTCGTCCGCGGGTCGATGTCCAGGATCTCGACAATCTGCTTGTTGCGCCTGATGCGTTTGCCACCGACCCGGGCCTGGACCTGGATGCAGATGAAGTCAAGTGCCGAGAGCATGTTCCGGGGCACGTCCATGGGCGGGTTCTCGATACGGTGCACGACACTCGCAACCGAGTCAGCGTGCGTTGTCGAGTACGTGATGTGGCCGGTGCTCATCGCCTGGAAGAGGGTCTGGCACTCCTTGCCACGGACCTCACCCACGATGATGTATTCCGGCCTCTGCCGCATCGCGGCCCGCAGGAGCTCGTACATGTTGATCTCGCCCCGGCCGGCGGTATCGAACGAGTCCCGGGTCACGCTCGGGATCCAGTTCGGGTGCGGGAGCTTCACTTCCCGGGTATCTTCAAGGGAGACGATCTTTGCCATCGGGGGGATGAAGAGGGCGATGGCGTTGAGCGAGGTAGTCTTCCCGGACGCCGTCCCGCCGGCAAAGATGGCCGACTTCCCGTTCTCCACGCAGAGCCAGATGTACGCGATGGAGAGCGGGGCGAATGTCCGCCACTCGATAAGGTCGGTCGGGGTGATCGGCTCGTCCTTGAACTTACGGATGGTGAAGGTCGAGCCGTGCGCAGTGACTTCCTGCCCGAGCGTCATCTGGATACGGGACCCGTCCTGCATCGTGGCATCGAGGATGGGTTCTGCAATCGAGATGTACTTGCCCGCACGCTGGGCGAGCTTGGTCACGAACGAGTCGAGCTCTTCGGCCTGGTGGTACGCGAGCGTCGTCTTCATCGATTCGTAGCTTGCGTGGAACGCGAAGAGCGGGGTGTGGACGCCATCGCACGAGATATCCTCGATATACTTGTCGTGCATGATGGGGTCGATGAGGCCGTCGCCCAGGAAGTCCTTGTACATGTTGTACAGGATCTTCTCGCGTTCGGGCGGCGAGAGCCTGATACCGAAGTCCCGCATGATGTCGTCGGCGCCGGCCCTGAGCTGCTTCCGTGCCTCTTCTTTCGAGATGTCCTTGGTATTGATATCGAGCGTCTCAAAGAGGCGTTCCTTGAGTTCCTTTAAGAGGTCCTTCTCCGGCTCGGTGAGGACCGGCTCGAGGACGTGGTAGGTATATTCGTGGGTAGTGTGGTCGTACGTGATCCGGACATACGCGTAGGGCTCGTTGACCGGGTACATCTCCATCTCTTCTATGCCGGGGTTGGGCGAGAACGTGAGGTCCACGAGCGGGCCGTGCACCTTCATGTCGTACTCCTCGGTCTCCGGGCGGATGACGCTGAAGAGGGAACCGAGCCCGAACTTCTTCTGTTCCGGCTTGGCTTTCACCGCTTCTGTCCCAACATCGCCATCGATATCGAGGTCCTTGAACCCGGCGGTCGAGAACTCCCGTTTCCAGATCTCGTTGAGCTCGGGAGGGAGCGTGCCGGACCCGGACCCTTCGAACGCGTTTATCCTGCCATGCAGGCGGAGTTCGTCGATCTGGAACGTCGCCCCTTTCGGGAGGATCAGGCCGGAGAGGTCTGCGATCTGGTCGACCGTGATGATCTTCTCGTCGGCATCGGTCCCGGGTGCTGCCGCGGGTGCAGGTGCAGCGGCGGGAGCCTTTCCCGTGGCAGAGGCCCGGCGGAGCGCCGCCTTGGGATCCTCGTCGACGATCTCTACGATCTCATCGCCGGCTTCGGGGACCACCGGGGCAGGCGGCGGCACCGGACGCTGGGCCCGGGGTGCGGCCCGGGCTTCCGGCGGGGCTGCCGGTGCGGGAGCCTGCACGGGGGCTGGCGGGGCCTGGGCGGCTTCTTTCTGGGAGGCGGTACCCATGGTGGCGAGGAGTTTTCCGAGGGATCCCCGGACATCCTTCCCGTACTCTTCGGCATTCCCGGCAGGTTTTTCCGGCTGTTCGTTCCCGGATGCGACTATGGGTTTTTTTGCAGGACCAGATCGGGCGGACGGGGAAGGTGCCGGTGCGGGAGCGGGGGTTTCGGCCTTGCCTGCCGATTCGGAAAAGAGGAAATCCTCGGCAGGGATGGCACCGGAAGGTTCTTTTTTCCGGGGCTGGGATTGCGGGGGTACCGGTGCCGGTGCGGGGACCGGTGTCCCCGCCTCCTTTTTGGCCATGCCGAGTTTATTGAGAAGGGCAGAAAAATCCCCTTCCTGCGAGGGTTCTCCGGCAGGTTCGGCCTTTTTTTGGGGAGGAGCCGTCTTTTTCGGTTCTTCTTTTTTCGGGGCCTCTTCCTGTTTCTTCATCCCGCCGATAAGCTTCAGGAGAGAGTTGGTAGTTTCCAGAGTATCATCGTCGTCATCATTCATTCCGCCATCACCTCGCCGGCCGGATATCCAGATCCAGAGTTAATAAAGATAATTTCACATTGTAGTATATCTACTCTCTGGATATTACATCTGCGTAAATATTCGGCCGGTTGCTATTTACGTGCATATTTCATGCGAATCGCGGAACAACCCCCCAAAGGTGGGTTAACCGGCAATTTCCTGCTGGATGCTCTTGAGAATGACCCGGATCATCCCCAGCTGGGCATCTGAGGTAGTAAAGACGCAAAGGTTGAGGTCGCCGCACGGCGCGATGATGAACTTGTTGTCGGTAGTCTCGAGAATGAGCTGGTCCGGGACCCCGATCTTCATCTCCTGGGCGATCTTGAGCCCGGCCCTCATCAGGTCCTCGGCAAGGGCGGCCACATGTTCGAAGTCAGCGTCCCCGATGGACTGGACCGGGAACCCTTCGAAGAACGCCGAAACGGCGATGACTCCCGGGAGGCTGACGATCTTTTTCAGCTTGTCTTCATCGAGGTGGGCCGGGACACGCTCGTCATCCGGATACTCCTCCGGCACCGGTTCTTCAGCCTGCTTTTCCTGGATAAGGAGATTTTCCGTTGTCGACACCTGGAACGCCTGGGAAAATTCTGCCGAAGAATATTTCCGAAGCGTGAACGACTGGGGGGAATCGCCCCCCTCCCCCGATTCGGAGATCATGTGCGAAAGGGCGGCCTTCCCGCGGAACGCCCCGTCGCGGTTCCTGAAATAGGCAGCGATAAGGTTTCCGTTCTCGGTTATGATGAACCCGTGGCCGGACGGCGTGTCGATCTCGATAGCGCCACGGAAGTCCTGCAGGTACTGGGTCAGTCCCTCTTCCTGGGGGTTTGTGATGGTACCCCCATCGGTCCCTGCGGGCAGCTTCATATAAAAGAGAAAAGTGCTCTTGACTAGAGAGCGGCGACGATCCGTTCCTTGTTTTTCTTCAGCTCGTAACGAATTCTTCCGACGTTCGATGTCGTGTCCGCGACAATCGCGATCAGTTCATCAGCGGAGAGGGGCGAGAGGATGATCGGACCCTTCTCGAGTTCGACCAGCATCTGGGAGAGCTCTCCCTTGCCGAGCGTGTTGCCCATTGCCTCCGATGTGCCGAGGCCGGTCGATGCCATGGCCCCGAGAGCCTCGATATCGACTTTGCCCGAGACCGCACTCTCGATGACAAAACCGTCTCTGCCAACCACGACCGCAGCTGATACCCCCTCCACCTTCAGAAACTCCTCCAATAACGGTTTCAGCATTTCTTCACCACTTTATAAATTTTGTCTCTGTTTTTGCTCCTATTAAAATGTTGGTCTTTATCTTTTCTTCCGATCCGAAAAATCTGAAATTTGAAGGATATTGGACGAAAAACCTATCCATATTTCACTTCCCCAATCGCGTGATTTATAAAGGATTCCGGTGTTTTATTTTTTTATACGCTGGAGCGCATGAAGGTATCTATCCGGCGAAAAGGAACTATATAGATAGAAAGGGAAAGAGTACGTAACTATGCAACTCCCGAGGGGAACGTTCCGCGAGATCAAACGGGGGATCCGGGTCTTCGATCTCATCGAAGAAGTAGAGCGGATCGGCTTCTCGGGCTTATGCACCATCTCGTACGGGACGGAAAACGTGACCCTGGTCTTCCGGTCGGGAAAGTGTATCCTCGCCGACTTCCTGGGCCGGCACGGGGACAGCGCCTGGGAAGAGCTGCGAAAGGCAGACGACCAGGAGATCGATGCAGCCCTCTCGACCCTCGATGAGGCGCAGATCCAGCTCTCCCTCGAGTTCAACAAGTCGTCGCGGATCCTCAAGGCCGCACGACCGGCCGGCCCCGCCGCCTCCGCACGGGGGGCGGCCCCGGCAAGAACCCCCCTCGCCGATGCCGGGAAGAGACCGGCTGCCCATCACCCGCCGGCCTCTCCCGCCCACCCGGCAAAGAGCCTCCCGAAACACGGCATTCCCCCGGCTCCGTCACCGGCGCCCGAACATGCCCGTGTCCGCCCGGCCGAACCGCCTTCGCAGCACAAGCCGTCGATCTCGGAAAGACTCCCCCCGGTCCCGGCCCCCTCTCCTGCCCGGGAAACTCCCCGGCCGCAGGCCGCTGGTCTCTCCGCTCTGCAAAAACACGTGATCCCGGGAAAACCCCCGGCTGCCGAAGTGCCCCCGGTTGAGAAAAGGCGGGCAGAGGAATACGATGCACAGGAGAGCGCAGACACCGGTGCCGTGGCGGAAGCCGAACTCGATTCTTTCGATACGATGGATCTCGAGAACGTTGCGGACAAGATCCGTTCCGACTGCAAAACCATGATCAAGCACCTCCATCTCGAGCACCTGATGGAGCGGTAATGGTGTTTTTTTAAGAGACGGAAGTGAATACCATCAGCCAGTTATCCCTACCCGATCCCGGAATCCTTGTCATCATCGTGGTGATCGCGGTCGTCCTGATCGCGGTTGCCGTGCTCCTCCTGAAAAAACGGCGGGCGGGGCGTCCCCGCGCAGGGGAGGATCCGGTCACTGCAGCACTGCCATCAGAAGAGCCGGATTACCTGCAGGAAGCCGTTACGGTGCAGAAAATCAAAAAACAGGCCGCCGTGCCTGCCCCGCCGCGCCCGGCCGTGAAACCGGATGTCGTCCCGGCAGCGGCAAAGCCCGTCGAGCTCCTGGAAGGGCGGGCAGACATAACCGCGAGCCTCTGCTCCCTCGCCGAGAAATACTCGCTGGACCAGGTCACCCTCGCCACGGGCGACGGCCTCGTCTTTGCCTCCTCCGGATCGGAGACCGCACAGGACGATGCCGCGGTCTTCGGGGGGAGGTCTGCCGGCGATCCGCGTGAGACGGTGCCGGGGGTCCAGCTGTTCCGGCTCATCCACAAGGGCTCCGGCCTGGTCGGGATCGTGCGGGTAAAAACGCCCGTGAAAGACCGGGTTCTTACAGAAATCAGCGCAGACACAAAAGATATTTTAAACTGGTGGATATAACACGATTATGCGAAGATTCAGTAATCTTATATAAACATAACATAAAATAGTCATCATAACGGGTGTTAAATGGTCAAGGTTTACACGATCGCTTCCGGGAAGGGTGGTACGGGAAAGACCACTGTCTCAGTCAACCTCGGAACAATGCTCGCTCAGCTCGGCAAGGAAACCTACCTGATGGACGCGGACATCGGCATGGCTAACGTCGGACTGGTCCTTGGTCTGCAGGACGCCCCGATAACCCTGCATGAAATCCTGGCCGGCAAGGGAAACATCAACGACGCGATCTACGAAGGGCCCGGCGGGCTCAAGGTCATCCCGAGCGGCATATCGCTCCAGGGGTTCCAGCAGGCGGACCCTGACCGTATCCGGGAAGTCATGGGCGAGATCGTCAAGCGGTGCGAGTTCCTGCTCATCGACGCCCCGGCAGGGATCAGCAAGGACGGCGTCGTGCCCCTCGCGGTAGCCGACGAAGTAATTTTAGTAGTCAACCCTGAGCTCTCCTCGATCGTCGACGCCCTCAAGACAAAGATCCTGACCGAAGTCGTCGGGGGCCACGTCCTTGGTTCCATCATCAACCGCGTCGACCAGGACAAGACCGATATCATCACCAAGAAGATGGAGAAGGTTCTCGGCGTGAAGGTAATCGGGATCATCCCCGAGGACACCAATGTCCGCAGGGCCTCGTCCGCAAAGACGCCCATCGTGGTCAAGTACCCCAGCTCGCCGGCATCGAAAGCGATCCGCCGGATCGCGTCCGACCTGGTCGGCGTCGCCTACAAGGAGGAGAAAGTCGAGGAGAAGAAAGAAGGGTTCATCGACCGGTTCTCCAAGGCGCTCTTCAAGAAGAAATCAGAATCGTAAACCGGTTATTTTATTGTCCTGCCCGCGGGCTGTTCTAGTATCATCTCAGCTCTGTAACATATGTTTCAACCGGCAAAAAAAATGTTCAGGATGCCTTGAGGATATCATCCCATCTTGGCCATCTTGATCTGGTCCAGGGATTTTTCCCGGATATGGATGAACACGCCCATCAGTTCATTCCGGTCGTCCTTGATGGGGCGGCCGATGACCGAGACCTTGCGGCGTTTCCCGGTCCGGGTGACCAGTTCGGTATTGAACTCGTGCATGACCACGAGCATCTGGGCGGTGACTTCCGAGATGAGGTCTTCGATCGGCTCGTTCGTCTGGTCGTTCACCAGCGTTACCACGTTCCGGAACGGGTTCATGAGCAGCTGCTTGTCGGAAGCATCGAAAAGACGCGTCGTATAGGGGTTGAAGAAGATGATCCTCCCGCGGACATCCGTGATGACGACCACCTCGAGGGCGTTCATGATCTTCTTGGGATCGCCGACCGGGAACTTGTCCAGGAACTTCTTCCGGATACTGTGGTTGTAGAGGCCGAGCTGGACGTTGGAGAGGAGTTCCTTGTCGGTGAAGGGCTTCATGATGAAGCCGTACGGCTGGGCGCCCTTCGCCCGTTCGAGGAGCGAATCGTCGCAGAGCGCGGTGAGGAAGATGATGGGGACCTGGAAGAGGGTAAAGATATACCGGGCCGCCGAGACCCCGTCGAGGATCCCGCAGAGGTTGATGTCCATGAGGACGAGGTCCGGCTCGAGTTCCGCCGCTTTTATGATCGCTTCTTCCCCGGACATGACCTGGCCGATGACGCTGTACCCTTTCCGTTCCAGCATCGTGGCGATAAGGTTTGCGATGATCTCATCGTCCTCGACTACCAGGATCCTGGGGATGGGCGCCATGATTGATATGTCCCGACGGCTTTCGCTGGTGAATGGTTGGCGGGAAGAATATATAAAATAAGTTTATTCAGGTTTGTTGGTTATGGTGAAGACGCAGTGCTCGTCGCCCTTGGACTTGCACTTGATCTCCTTGGCCTGGACCTTGATGCCGAACGATCCCTCGATGATTCCCGCAAGCAGGCCGGCGGTGCAGTAGCAGACGTTCTTGCCGGTGCTCCCAAACGATTCGGACTCCACGGTGTGGGAGAGGGTGATGGTCTTGGTCTTGGCCTTCTCGTCCCACTCCTCCTTGACGACGTTGAACCAGCCCATCTGGGAGTAGAAGGTGAACGCCATGTCGGAGAGGGTCTTGGGGTTGGTGATGCCCATCTTCTTGTAGTGCTCGACGTTCTCCTTTCCCATGTCCATATATGCGCGGTAGTTGACCCCGCTTGCAGGGGCTTCTCCCATCGTCTTTTTCAGGGACTGGGTCATGGACGTAAAGATGAACCGCGGCATCATGACGACCGGCTCATCGATGAGCTGGATCTTTCCTTCGAGGGGTTTGTGTTCGATGAACTCGGTGATGGCGGAGTCGCCCTTGACCACGGCCTCGGCCTTGAACTTCCAGCTCGGCTCGACCTGGTCGGCGACGAACTCGCAGAACTCGTCGCCCTTCGCGTGGCAGCTCTTCTCGAGGCAGAACCACTGCTTGCCGGTCACTGCCATGAGGACGCCCTCGATCCAGCCCTGGTGGATGCCGCAGACGGCCATGTTCCAGTCCTTGAGCACCACGGACTCGAACGTCTGTTTCGTGCGGAGGATGATCCGTTTCTCTCCCGCTTCCACGAGCTCGAACGGTGCGCCCCACCCCTGCTGGTGCTGGAGCTTGAAGACGAGCATCAGGAACTCGTGCGGCTTTAAGTCCATGCCCAGTTTCTTCAGGAGGTTGTTGAGACCAACCGATCCCATGCCGACAGAACGGAAGAGCTTCCGGACGGCTTTCACCGCGAGTTTCTTGTTGAGGTTTGCCTCGTACATCTCGTAAATCGCTTTTACGAGATAATTCGGGTTACTTGCAGTCCTTACCCCAAAAACTGAATACGTACCGGCGAGGGGATCCAGCTCAACGTACGGGGTGATCGTCTTCTCCCCCTTGATGAGCGCCTCGAAGTCTTCACGTCCTATCTTCATATGTGTTTAGCTCTGTCATCCTGCAATTAAAGGATTTCGTATTTTAATTTACGCGCAAAAACCTATAAACAGGAAAGAAGGGATGCCGCGGGCGGCCCTTACACAACTATCCGGATCCGCGTGTCGGAAGGTGTGAAGGTGATGCGCCGGGTCACGATCTGCTGGTTCCGGTCCTGCACGATGCAGTCGTAGGTGCCGTGGAGTACCCGGAAGCCGACCGACCCGTCGCTGGTCGTCACGTCGCTGCCGACTATCTTCCCGTCCTTCCGGATCGAGACCCGGACCCCGTTCTGGGGCTCGTTCCCGTGCATCACGACGATCGTGACGACCCCGATCCCCTCCGCTTTTTTCCCGACCTCCGGCATGAGCGAGGGGGCGCCCTTGCGCAGGTGGGACTTCTCGAAGATCCTGCTGCCCATGATGACCGTTTCGACGATATCGGCAGCGACTTCCGAGAAGACGAAGTTCTCGCGGTCGGTTATCATCATCACCGCCTTGTCGCCGAAGAGCGTGCCTTTCTCGTCGATATAGATCGCGCCCTCGGGTTCGCCGTCGATGAAGGAGAGGTACAGCTCGTTTTCGGACTCTTTTGCGGCGGCGATCCCGGTCGCATTGTTCTTTGTTGCGAACCTGAGCAGCTCCGGCAGCTCGAAGGTGCCCCGGACGGGGGCGTTTTTCAGGATGGTAAGAAGGAGTTCCTGTATCTTCATCTGGCTCTCATCCCGCCTGGCCGGTCCGGCCGGAACGCGGCTTTTCGCGCCCGGCACCCGTGCATTCACAGGTATTCGTTTCCGGGAATTTATATACCTGTCCGAAAAAGGTGCGGGCCCTTCATTTTCATGGCATCGCCGGGCCGGCGGCGGGCCGGGCACGACGGGAGAAGCGATAAAAAAAAGTCCGGTAGTCGCGGCTTCTTAGACCCTGCGCACGAGCCGGTGGGTGATTGCCACGAGCGGGTGGCGGGCGTAGTCGAGGACCTGGATATCGTCGAGCGACTTTAAGTTCATCGCGTGGGCGGTGCGCTCCATCCCGAGCTCGATGTCTTCCTTGATCTCGATGATGTACGCATCGAGCGCCGTCAGGCCGAGCCTTTTTGCAGCGAGCGCGCGGTGGTGGCCGTCGACGAGTATGATCCTGCCCGGGCGCTTCACGACAATGATGGGTTCGGCAAGTCCTTTCTTGATCTCGTAGATCCGGCCCTCCAGTTCGTCCTCGTAGATCTTGGACTGGGTGGGTAGGAGCCCGGCAACCGGGACGGTGCCCCTCTCGAGCGTGGGGTCGACCCCGTACAGTTTCTTGAGGGTGGTCATGAAGTTGAAGACCTTTTCCGGGGAGACGTGCTCGATCTGGGAGCGGATGACATCGGAATTGGAGATGATCCCGAGCAGGTGGTTCTTCTCGTCCACCACCGGGAGTTTCTGGATCCCGCTCCGGAATATCACCCGCGCGGCGTCGTTGATGTCCATGTCCGGGTCCGCGACGATCAGGTTGGAGGACATCACCTGCTCTACGGGAGTCGCCGCCGGTACGAAAAGAAGGTCCCGTGCGGAAATATATCCCACGACTTCGCTGCCGTCAACGACCGGAAACCCGTCGTGGTTGGTCTTCTGGATCCGGTCGATGACGTCCTTGGTCGTCCCGTGAATGTCGACGCTGACAACGTCGTAGGTCATATAATCCCTGACCTTCTTCTTGTCCATCACTACTCCTTCTGGCGCAAAAGGACTAAAAGGAATCGGAGATGAAGGATCCGGCCCGGCCCGGGCGCCTATTCGATCCCGATGGGGGAACATCGTGCGGGGCCGGTTATCGAGAGCGTCACTTCGAGAACGCCATCCACGAAAGACGCCCTGGCACCTTCATCGGTCACGTCCTCAGGCATCGTGATGACCCTGCGGACCGGCCCGGCGATACGTTCGCGGACATAAAACCCCCGGGTCTCGTACGGGTCAGCCGCTTCCCGCCCGCAGCTGATCTCGAGCGCACGCGGGCTGATGAGCTGGATGGTGATCTCATCCTTTTTTGAGCCCGGAAGATCCGCAGTGACGATGATATCGTTCCCGCTCCTCCGGACATCGACCAGGAATTCTCCCCTCAGGGCGGGGAGCACGCGGTCGGTCACGCTTCCCGGCGGGGGGAACCTCCCGCTCTCGGAGCTCTCGCGGAGCATCTTTG
>DASPUR010000091.1:0-14552 GCA_035622795.1 Methanoregula sp.
GTCTCTCTTCCCTGCCTTCTCTCCAGCCGATGTCGACCCCGTAGTCTTCGCGTGCCGTCGATATAATCTCTTTCATAGCCCATCCTTCTGGCGATTGAGCTATATGAAATTTTTCCTTCAGTGTAACCGGGACCGGCAATCGAAAAGCAGCAGCGCCCTTCCAGCCGCACCGCATTGTCCTTCATGTCAGGGAAATGTACCCGGATCCCTTTTTTCAGGACGCCCGGCCGGCACGTCGGAAACAAAAGGAAATTTTTCAGCCCAGTAGGAATGACCAAGACCGCCGGTTGCGTCAGGATCTAAGGTCCCCGGGCTGGAGCATCTCGACGAGGGCTTCGAGCGTCGCCATCTCCCGTGTTATGATCTCCTCGTGAAGGTATTCCCGAAATTTAAACGCAAACCTTTCGAGATATCCCTTGTTCATCTTCCGGTCGGGATCGAATTTGTTCCTGAGAAGTGATTTCAGTTCTTCGAGGTCGCGCCTGGTCAGCCTGTCGACAAGTACCGTGCGGTACTTGGCCAGGAGTTCGGCCTTGATCCCGGCATCCGATAGATCCATCGTTTTTTTTCGTGAACGTGTGCTCATATCCCCAGCCCCCGAGGGATCAGGCCGGATCTCCCGTTTTCTCTGCTCCGCTCCCTTTTCTGAGTGCCGTCTCCGCAATCCGCCGGACATATGCATTTCCGTCAGTCACGGCAGTTTTCAGAATATCGAGACTTTTTTGGTCTCCGATTGCCATGAGGACGAGCGCAGCGCCCATCCGTACGTTCCAGTCCTTGTCCTTCATCTCATTTCCGAGACTGTCGGCAGAAGCGGGATCCCTGAGCCGGGCAAGTGCCCCGATAGCATGACGGCGTACGTCGGCATTCTGGTCATGGAGCATGTGGAGGATCGGCCTGGTCACTTCATGTCCGCCGATCATGCCCAGAGCATCCACGGCACGCATGCGCACAGACCAGTCACCGTCACGGAGGGCGGCAGTGAGCGGGCCGATCGCTTTGCGCTCACCAATCTGGCCGAGTGCCCATGCGGCACGAAGCCTCACAACGCTGTCCGTATGACCGAGAGCCCTGATTAAAGCTTCGACAGCAGGCACGCCAACGCGGGCGAGCGCAAATGCCGAGGACCACCGGACTGTTTCGTCCTTGTTTGAGAGGTCCCGGATCAGTTCCCCGATAACAGACTTATCTTCAGCCATATACCTCACCCGTTTCCCGGGACCGCAGGCGACTCCGGTGCTGGGGAGAGGTCCAAAAGAGCCCGGATACAATCCCTTCCTGCACTGCGGCATATATATACCTGACGCCAGAGAAATCTGTTCCATGGATCCCGCCCCCCTTAAGAAATGGACCATTATCTTCTTCGGGATCCTCTCCGCAATTCTCATCGCATCCGCGGTCACCCGGGCGGTTGTCGGTATTGCAGGCTTGACCGGCCTGCCGGCTTTTCTTTCGACCTTCATCCTGTACGCCATGGTGTTCTTCTCGCTTATCGCGCTCTATGAACGGATCTTTCCGAAAGAATTCTCCTGGACGGGGTTCGGATGATGAGCTGCCGGAACAGTTCCCGGGTCACTGCACTGGCATACCCCGGACATCCTCCCGTCGATGAACACGACCTCCCCGGCCTGTCATCCGGCGACCTCCGTTCCGTGAAAACCGGGGCGAATTACCCGACAGCCGGAACAGATGAATTTTGTAGTAGTGGCTCCTATGGGATTATATATGTCACAAGGGGAATCCCCCTCAAAAATCAGAAGGTGAAACAGTCATGGATATGAAACTGTCATGCCTCATCAAAGGTTCAGTTGCAATCATCTTCGGCCTCCTTGCTCTCGTACTGCCGGGGCAGGTTGTCGGTACGTTCACCGCCCTCTTCTGGGTGTTCATTATCGCCGGGATTGCTATCTTCCTCTTTCTTGCCACGACCTCCCGGGCAGACGAGTCGATGTTCTGGTTCGGATTGTCAGCGGTCTTCGTCGTCGTCGGAGTAGTGTCGGTTCTCATTCAGGGAATCGTTGCTATCATCTTCCTCATTCTTGTTGCCGGCATCGCATTCTACTCCGGGTTCTCGGATGTCATCTATGCGCTCGAGCACCCGAAGACGAAATATGTACTGATCTCCGGCATGTTCCTTGTCGGGGCCCTGCTCCTCGCCGTTCTTATCCGGTTCTATCCCGTGTCGATAGCCCCGGAACGGATCATCCTGACTATCCTTGGCACGTTCGCCCTTATCTTCGGGATGTTCTCTGTTCTCATCGGAGTATATCCGGTTGCCGAAACCGTCGAGGCGGTCGTTGCCGAAAAGCCCAAGAAGGCACGGTTCCAGCCGGTCAAGACCAGCCCGCAGGGCGATCAGGCGTCCGATCCCTCAAAACCTCCCTGCGAATGCGCGGTATACAACCCGGATGAGAAAGAGTGACACTATCTTCCCCTCTATTTTTTAAATAGATCCCGACCATGAAGCCGTTTGATGTCGTGGTCGTCGGCGCAGGCCCCGCCGGATGTGCCGCCGCGGGGACGTGTGCCGCCGCCGGGCTTTCTGTCCTTTGCATCGAGGAGCATGGCACCATCGGTTACCCGGTGCAGTGCGCCGGGCTCCTTTCGAATGCTGCGTTCGCCGAGTGCCGGACCTCCGGAAAGCCGGTCCTTAACCAAGTCTCCGGTGCACGCGTACTATCGGGAGAGGGGAACGGGATTCTTATAGATGCGAAGACGACAAAAGCGGTGGTGGTCGACCGGTGTGCACTCGACCGGGAGATGGCAGAATCGGCAGCGAACGCCGGGGCCGAGTTCATGCTTAAGACTGCCGTGCATGGCGTTTCCGAAAGTGGCGTCCTGACACGGGGGGTCAACGGCCACGGGGAGATCCCGTTCCGCATCCTCATAGCGGCCGACGGTCCCCGCGCAACCATTGCCCGGCTCTACGGGATGAAGCGGGCGAAGATCTACTTTTCCGGGATCCAGGCAGACCTCCCCGGGGAGTACGATCCCCGGTTTGTCAGTATTTATCCCGATGCCTCACCGGAGTTCTTTGGCTGGATGATCCCGACCGGAAGACACCGGATACGGGTTGGTCTCTGCGGTTCGGAGGAGGTACCGGCGCGATTCGCGGCGTTTGTCAGGCAGTTCGGGGGCTCAGCCACCCAGCTGGTGACCGGTACGCTCCCCCTTGGGGTAATGCCGAGGACCTATGGGAGGAGGACATTGTTTGTCGGGGACTGCGCGGGATTTGCAAAACCGACATCGGGTGGCGGCGTGTATACCGGAGTACGGGCTGCCCGGCACGCCGCCGCCACCGCCGTCCTTGCATGCGAGAAGGACCGGTTCGATGACCGTATGCTTGCCGGGTACGAGCAGCTCTGGAAGGAAGATTTCGGGAAGGAGATCGACTTCGGGTTCCGCCTTCTCTCTATGCGCTGGAAGATGTCTCCGGTACAGATCGATGCGGTGATACGGTCGCTTGATGACCCCGCGATTCTCTCTGCCATTACAGACAATGCCGACATGGACCGGCCGGCAGCAATCGCCCGTATCCTCCTGAAGAAGCCCGCCGTTCTCGCATGCCTCGGAAGCGTCCTCTCGGCAGGAATCCGGTCGGTTCTTGGATAGCGTCGGTGTGAAACGGACTTCGGGAACGGGTGCCACCCCCGGAGGACTGCGAACCCCGACCGTCCCCAATACTGATGTCTCCGGGCCGGACGCCCTTCACGTTCACGGGTGCACCCGTTGTATCCGGAAGATTGCTTTTCTCGTCGGCCCGGGGATCTTTTTGACGGGAATTATCCGCGCCGGTTCCTGTGCTGCAGGTACTGTGAATAATTATATTGACAGGTCGCACCTGCTTATGAGCACCATTGCCCGAACGGGATATATACCGGACGGACAAAAGGACAATTGTCGGAGCAGAACGATGGATCTGAAAGGGAGCAAGACCGAGAAGAACCTGCTGGCAGCGTTTGCCGGTGAATCGCAGGCAAGAAACCGGTACACGTTCTTTGCGAGCATCGCCCGCAAGGAAGGATACGAACAGATTGCCGGAATATTCCAGGAGACTGCCGACAACGAGAAGGAGCACGCAGAGCTCTTCTTCGTTCACCTCAATGGCGGGATCGTCGAGATCACGGCATCGTATCCCGCCGGTGTAAAAGGGTCGACGAAAGAAAATCTCAGGGCGGGCGCAAGCGGCGAGAAACTGGAATGGGGCACGCTCTATCCGGGCTTTGCCGAGGTTGCCGACCAGGAGGGGTTTGCGGCTGCTGCCCATACTTTCCGTCAGGTCGCAAAAGTGGAAGCCTATCATGAGAGACGGTACCTGAAGCTCCTCTCGAACCTTGAGAGAGGCAATGTCTTTGCAAAAGGGTCTCCCGTATCCTGGAAATGCAGGAACTGCGGGTACGTCCATGAAAGTGATGAAGCCCCGGAGAAATGCCCGGTCTGCTCCCATCCCCGGAGCTACTTCGAAGTGTGGGTAGAGAACTACTAAAATTGTTAACTCGCTTTCCCGCCTCTGGGCTGTGCCGGCAAAACCCCTTCACGCGGATATTTCAGGGCAGGGGAGAAAACCGGTTGTTTCTGCCGGAGAAAAAGGCTTGAAGTGCATAACATTCTTTTAGGTAGACGACCTTTTTGTTATGGCAAAGGGCGAGGGTAGCCAAGCCAGGTCAAAGGCGCTAGGTTGAGGGCCTAGTCTCGTAGGAGTTCTTGGGTTCGAATCCCATCCCTCGCATCGCTCTTTTTTGTCTTCTTATCTTGTTTCACTCTCACCGGCAGACGCGTAACGCCGAGGTATCCATCATTTTCGTGACGCTTCTCTTCAGGAAACTTCGCGGCAAACCCGAAGGGAAATGACAGCTTGGGGCACCTGTAACCGGAATAATTGCCCGGATCCCGAAAAAAAGTACGGCGATCACATCGCCGAAGGGGACGAGCTCCTGATGACATCGGTAACGCAGTCCATCTGTTTTGCAAGAAGCGAGACCACGTCGTCGACACAGATAATCCCGACAAGTTTCCGGCCGGAATCAACCACCGGGATCCTCCGGATCCCCCTGTCTCGGGCGCATTCAACGACGTCGAGAATCTCGGAGTCATCCAGGATCGTGAAGGGGTTTCTTGTCATGACGTCAGATATACAGGTTTCGTGCGGATCCTTCTCCCGGGCAGTCACCCGGACCACGAGATCGCGGTCCGTGACAATACCGACCGGCCTATCGTCACGGGTAATGACGACACTCCCGACATTCCTGCTCTCCATCAGCTGTGCAACGTCGCACACCGAATCATCCGGGGACGCGGTGACGACCCCGGTCCGGATACAGTCAGCAAGTGACATCTTATCTCCTCCTTTTCGGATTGTGCGTTACTGCCCGTCATGATATTTAACGATTTGTCCGTGTTTCCTATACCCTGGGACTGATCCTGGAAAGGGAGCAGTGACAGTCAGATCCCAAGATAAGAAACCAGGCCCATGCGGATATTGCCGGGACCGCAGAATAGCGTCCGGCAGGATCAGCGTTCGATAAGGCGGATATGCTCGTCAGTCTTTCCTGCAAGATCGCCATGGCCCTGCAGCCGTGCGACATCCGATATGGCTTCGAGAACATGAACGGATTCTTCCAGGAACGAGAGGATGTCAGCCGGGAAAAGTTCGATCCCATATTCGTCCAGGAGGAACGCGGATATCTGCCGGTGATCGAGCCCGTTTTCCCTGAGTTCGATCACTTTTGCTGCAAATTTTTTCTCCGGGCACCCGCAGAGCGGCGATTCCCTGCATTCGCAGCGGAGGAACTCGTTGAAAAATTCAAGGATCTGGGAACGAACAGCGAAATCGAGCGCATCGTAATCAAGTCGTGAGCAGAGGATTTCGAGCATGGGGCCGGAGAAGGCGAGCTCTGACAGGCGGAACCCTGCCAGCCGTTCAATCTTCTTCGCATGGCGGAACCGTGCCCGGTCAGCGATCAATCCTCGTCCCCGACCGTCTCGTCAAAGTTCTTGAGCGAGGTCATCGCCTCGTTGATGCGTTCGCACTCGATCAGCCATTCGTCAAAGAGGGTTGGGGATTCAAGATCGTCCTTAACGTACTTGCTGCAGCAGGATGCCCCGTCGATGACCGCGGCGGCGATATTCGTGGCCGTCTCAAGAGCCTGTTCCATGTCCTTCTCTATTTCTGCCCTCCCTTTCTTCACCAGGACCTTTATTTCTTTCTCGAACTGTCCCTGGAGGTATTTCCTGCACCCTCCAAAGAGGACAAGTTTCGGGAGCTGCATGATCTGGATAATCTCGCCGAGGTCGCCTTCCGGGGGCGATGCCATAACGATGGCTTCTATCTGGGCAAGCCGGTCAAACGACTCCTCTGCTGAAAACCGCTTGTTCTGGTACAGCTTGATGACCTTCAGTACCGAGACCGTGATATCCTCGGAGAAACCATCGAGAATCCGGAAACCTTCCGGCATCTCTTCGCTCTTCTCGTCCGCTTCGAAGCTCGATTCAGAGAGGGTCTTGAGCCAGTTGTCCCACCGTTCCTGGTTGTAGAAAATATAAAACAACTTGAGCGGTTCTTCGGTTTGCTTGCTCGCTTTCTTCGCCATTTCAGTACACTATTCCCCGCCCCTCATTAAAGGATTACTGTTGATCCGGCCGGCGGTACTTCCGCAGTCATGCGTTCCCGGAAGAATAACAGGCCGGCCCGGAATCCGTGTGGTATATACAAAACCACTGCCGATAAACCAGACGGGATATGGATTTCTGTGAGATGAAAATCAGGGTTATTTCAGAGGAGCTTTCTCACGGTCTCGGTCACGGTCTGGAGAGCTTTTACCCGTGCGTACCACTTGTCATCGGACTCGATGACGGTCCATGGCGCAATTCTCGTGTTGGTTCTCGAGAGCATCTCATCGATTGCCTCCTCGTAGAGGTCCCATTTCTCCCGGTTTCTCCAGTCCTCCTCGGTGATCTTCCAGGTCTTGAGGGGATCGTCCTGGCGTTGCTTGAACCGGCGGAGCTGCTCCTCCTGGCTGATCTCGAGCCAGAATTTGACGATCCCCCCTCCGCTCGAGGAGATATAATCGTATTCCATCTCGTTGATCTCCTGGTAAGCCCGTTTCCATTCCGCTTCGGATGCAAACCCTTCCACCCGTTCCACGAGCACCCTTCCGTACCAGCTGCGATCGTATATGGCGATGTGGCCGGCCCGGGGATAATGCTTGATAAAACGCCGGAGGTAGTGATGCTCTTTCTCGACCTGGCTTGGGGCGGAGATGGGGATCACGTCATACCCGAGCGGGTTCATGTACCGTGCGATCCGCGTGATGTTCCCGCCTTTTCCGGCAGCATCCCAGCCCTCATACATGACGATTAGCGGGATGTGGCGCTTGAACAGGAGATAGTGCAGTTCCAGCATCTCGATCTGGAGAGTACTGAGGGACTGCTCGCAATCTTCCCGGGTACAGGCGTTTTCGGGTTCCGATTTCCTTGCCACCGGATTTTTCTGCGGCAGTTTCAGATCCTTCCGCCGGTTTTTTTTCAGTGCATCACTGTCCTCTTTCTGCAACCGTTCTTCAAGAATCCTGATGATGAGGGAGTACACTTTCAGGATCGCATACTTGCGGTCCATCCCAGGGACCATATGCCAGGGCGCCCACGAGGTGTCCGTCTTCTCGAGAAATTCATCGATTACCGGAACGGATTCAGTATAGTGCCGGTTGAGGTTCCAGATACCGGTGGTGACGAGCCATGCAGTCAGGGGATTTCTCTCCCGCTCCTCAAGGCGCATTTTCTGTTCTTCACGGGTAATATGCAGAAAAAACTTGAGAATGAGCGTTCCGTCTTCGGAAAGCTGCCGCTCGAAGTTGTTGATTGCGCACGCTCGTACATCGAGCGATTTTTTCCATGCGACTTTTTGCATCTCCTCGGAGATGGCCCTGCTGTACCATGATCGGGCGAAAAGGGCTATACGTCCTTTTCTCGGGGTCCTTATCCAGAATCTCCAGAGAAACGGGCGGGCACGTTCCTCCTCGGTTGGTTTTGCAATTGCATGAAGCGTAAACCCCCGGGGGTCCAGCGACTGGATAATCTCGCGGGTCGTCATCGTGATCCCGGCTGCATTCCAGCCTTCAATAACGATGATAGTCGGGATCTTCTTTTCACGGAGGGAGCGTTGCAGGACACCGAGATGTTTGTGTAAGGGACCGATCTTCTTTACGAACTCTTCTTCACTGACAGATTTTGTGAGATCGCACGTTTCGAACATTCCTGCCCCCGTTTTAAGATTACCTCTCGATAGTCCCGGCTGATTACCGAACGTTGGGCATGTCGGGTTATAAACCTGCCCTCTTGCAGGAGTGAACAGATCCCACGAAGTGATGTGCGGGGTCAGAATTGCGTTGCCACCAGAGTTTTTAAAATTCTTATGGTATATTTAAGTAGTCAGGAAAAACGATTCCTGCCGTTTTATGTAGTACCTGGGAGAAATCTTATCCAGCGGCCGGATGGAACTTTCACCCCGGTAAAAAATTATGGCCGGGAGGAAGACAGTTTCCCCTGATAACTGATCCGGACGGGAGATTTTAATGGTAGCAGACGGCGGTTCGACAATTGCATGGCTCATCACGGCTACTGCGCTGGTGATGCTGATGACCCCCGGCGTGGGTTTTTTCTACGGGGGTCTCGTTCGGAAGAAGAATTTTATCTCGATGATCTCCCTCTCGTTCATCGCGTTCGCGCTTGTCAGCGTCCAGTGGGTGCTTCTCGGGTACTCTGTCAGTTTCGGCACCGACGTTGCCGGGATCACCGGAAATCTGGCAAACCTGGGCCTGAGCGGGGTAGGGATGACAACGGGGACCGGCAACTACCCCCCCCTGCTGTTCATGATATTCCAGCTCACCTTTGCGGCGGTTACCGTGGCGATCGTCACTTCGGGGCTTGCAGAACGCGTTAAATTGAGTTCCTTCATCCTCTTT
This sequence comes from Methanoregula sp., assembly GCA_035622795.1. Lineage (GTDB taxonomy): Archaea > Halobacteriota > Methanomicrobia > Methanomicrobiales > Methanospirillaceae > Methanoregula. The sequence goes on from DASPUR010000091.1 coordinate 8,961, forward strand.
TCCCTTCTGTGGACCACGCTGGTCTATGATCCTGTTGCGCACTGGGTGTGGGGCGGGGGATGGCTCCAGCAGTTCGGTGCCATTGATTTTGCGGGGGGTATGGTCGTCCATATCAGCGCAGGATTTGCGGCTCTTGCCCTTGCTCTCGTTATTGGCAAACGGGCGGGGTACGGACAGTATTCCATGGAGCCGCATAACATACCGATGACACTCCTCGGAGCTGCCCTCCTGTGGTTCGGCTGGTTCGGGTTCAATGGTGGCAGCGCCCTTGCTGCGAACGGAATGGCCGTCAACGCAATCGTGGTCACCAACTCTGCCGCAGCAGCTGGTGCCCTCTCATGGCTCGCTGTCAGCTGGATAAAAGGAAAGCCAAGTTCGCTCGGGATGGTCACCGGTGCAGTTGCGGGCCTGGGGACAATCACACCTGCAGCCGGGTACGTTACACCCATGGTCGCGCTCCTGATTGGTGCAATTGCCGGAATAGTCTGCTACAAGGCCATGCTCTGGCGGATCCGGAGTAATATGGACGAAAGCCTCGATGCCTGGGCGGTCCATGGTGTCGGCGGGGTTATGGGCACGATCTTTGCCGGCATCTTTGCCACTACCGCTGTCTGTTCTTATTCCGGCCTGCTCGAAGGAAACACCCACCAGTTCATTGCAAATGTGGTCGGAGCGCTCTTTGTCATGGTATTCACTTTCGTGGCCACGTACATCCTTGCCGTCGCCGTCGACAAGACGATGGGCCTGCGGGTCAGTGAAGAAGAAGAATACGTTGGGCTTGACCTCTCACAGCACGGGGAATGCTTCCGGTAAACCGGGTAACCGGCAGAATCTCTTTTTTAATAAAAAAAATTTCATGCCGCCTGATAGCAAACGGATCCAACATACCGGTACAATGGCATACTGCTGTCCAGGACATGAGAGGGGGTCTGTGGGGGAAAAGATGAACCGGGCGCCAGACCATGTTTGTTCCTGCCATAAGGTCCCGGTAAGGGCATCATACGATGGAGAAACGACCCTGGATCCGCAGGTCGTTCCGGGCCCGGAACTGCCGGAAAAGGGAAGGCCCGATCCACTTTTCCCCCTCAGACCCCCCTCCGGTTTTTCCTGAACATGAGCGAATATTAACGTATTTTTCCGTCTGAATATTCTGCGAACGATCTATCAGGCCTGATGGGGGGGGTCTAAGGGGGAAATCCCTTCCGGGATCCGCGGGACCGGACAAAGCGTGATGGTTCGGTGTTGTGGATTATTGGCCTTGCTTAATCACCGGTCTTCCGGTGCAATTCCGGTGCGAAAACGAAAATCCTATATTATCCGTTCCTCCCATAGAAATGATATCATGGAGAGTATTGAGGTGCTGGGTGTCCGGGGGTTGCCGCTCATCCATGAAGGTGACAATATCGCTGAAATGATATGCGACCGGGTCAGGTTGCATGACGGGGACATTCTTTGTGTAGCGTCGACGATCTGGTCCAAGTCAAGAGGGTATACCCGCCCCCTCTCATCGTTTATCCCGTCTCCCCGGGCCGAGGTTCTCGGGCAGCTTAACGGGGAAGACCCGCGGTTTGTCCAGGCAGTGATCGAGGCATCCGACGAGATTATCATGGAGACACCGTTCATCCTCTCGGCAATGGCGTTCGGCCACATCGGCGTCAGGGCTGGGGTCGACCAGAGCAATATCGAAGACGGGATGGTCATTTTCCTCCCCCCGGATCCCATGGCTTCTGCCGAAGAACTGCGCGAGGAGATCCGCTCGGTCTCCGGCAGCGACGTGGGAACCATAATCACGGACACCTGCGGACGATCCTTCCGGCGCGGCCAGACCGGGAACGCGATCGGCTGGAGCGGTTTTACAGCGATCCGTGATTTCCGCGGAGATAAGGATCTCTTCGGCCATGTCCTCAAGATAACCGAAGAGGCAGTGGTCGACGAGATCGCAGGGTTCTCAAATTTCGTGATGGGGGAGAGCAATAATGGCGTGCCTGCGGTTATCTTCCGTAACTGCCCGCAGTGGACCGGCCACAATAACCTCTATTTCAGCAGGGATGAGGACATTACCCGCAGGTCTCTGGAAGGTTTGCTCCGCCGATAATTCAGGAATGAACGCGTCCCTTCACCATGGGACTGCGTGCCGGATTGTACCGGAACCCCGAAGGGAGTTCATTTACTGCAGCCGAAGCGAATGGAGCTCTCCGGTACCGGAGGCCGAACGCCTCCGCGATGTTTTGGCAGAGGAGGTCGCGGCGGATCCTGAAGATGTCCATCTCCGGGTCCTTCGAAGTCGCCCGGAATTCCGGTGACTTTTTTATGGCTTCGATCCTGGCCACGAACTCCGGATCGTTCCTCTCCCTGTCATAGACTGTTCCAAGGATTTCCGGTGATGGCCACCCGGTAGCCGGGGGTTTCAGGGAATAGACGTACGATCTTCCGATTACCCGGATCTCCGCAAGGCGCAGATACGATGCGAGAACGATATCCTTCCTTGAGAATGTCGTATCGAGCGGGTGAGGATAGGTCAGGATCCCGTTCTCGAGAAGACTGCGATCGCTCTCTGGGATCTCTGTCTCGCAGAACCCACGGTATTCCCTCAGAAGCTCGCCCGCTACCGAAAATACCCGGGCGATCTCCCCGTCGCACACCCCAAAAACTCTTGCAGAATCTTCGAACCTGGTGATGGCCGACGGTCTCCGGAAAACGGATGGGGACATCATACGGGCATTACTAAACAGGCGGGATAATAAAAATTTCGGCGACCCCGATGCCTGGCGTCGCCATGAGGATTACGGGTACCCTGAAAAAACGACCGCAGGATCCTGAAACAGAGCATCACGGGGACAAAAAGGAATGAAACGGAATTAATCTCCGGCTTTTTTCAGGTGATTGCCTGCACCAGTGGAATCCCCGAACCGATTATATAGTATCCGGCTCCACAGCAGAATATGCCCCGCAGGCCTCAGGCAGACCCCGCAGCCGGTAGAGAGGGTGAGATGGCAGACGCTCCCATGCCCGTGATCTTTGCGGGCCATGGTTCACCGGAGAACGCTCTCGGATCCAATGAATACAGTCTGGAATGGAAGAAACTCGGGAGGGAGCTCCCGCGGCCCTCCCTGATCCTCTGCATATCGGCGCACTGGGTGATCCACGAAGGAACTGCCGTAACCGCGATGAGGACACCCCGTACCATCCACGATTTCTACGGTTTCCCCGACGAGTTGTACGCGGTCCGGTACCCCGCGCCGGGGTCACCAGAGGGGGCTGTGCTCGTCCGGGATGCGGTGCGAAGTACTGAGGTCGAAGGAGATTATGAGTGGGGGCTCGATCATGGGACCTGGTCAGTACTCAGCCATATGTATCCGGAAGCGGATATCCCGGTTATCCAGCTCAGCCTGAACTACCACCATCCCCCCGGTCTCCATTTCAGGATCGGTCAGGAACTTCGCCCTCTCCGCCACCGGGGTGTACTGATCCTTGGCAGCGGGAACCTGGTCCACAATCTCATGATGCTCCGGCCGGGTGCGGGACCGTATCCCTGGGCGGAAGATTTCGATCTGACCGTAAAGATGCTCGTTGAGCGGGGAGATTATCCCGCGCTCGTCTCGTACCCGGATCTCAGGAATGCGGGTATTGCCCACCCCACCCCGGAACACTACCTCCCTCTGCTCTACACGCTCGGGGCAGCCGGCAATGATGCCCCCCGGTTCTTTTCAGAGAAGATCTTTGCGGGATCGGTCTCGATGCGGGGAATCGTATTCGGTGGGCAGACCGGATAACCAGCATAACCGGCATACCCCGCTCAGGTGTAGAGGGGCGGGGCACGATCCTCTGCAATTATTTTATCCGGGCTGTCCGAGAGCACCGAGTATCTGCCGGGTGCTTCTCACCCTTCCCATCCGGGGAAAGACGAGCCGGGTTGTCGCGTTATGCCCTTCTGCCGACATCGACGCCATCGCGTCTTCGGCAAAGATCTGTTCGAAGCCGTACTCGTACGCGAACCGGGCGGTGCTCTCGACCCCGAAGTTGGTGGAGATGCCGCAGAGAACGATGGTCGTGAGCCCTCTCCTCCGCAACTGGAGCTCAAGATCGGTTCCATAAAACGCCCCCCACTGGCGTTTGACGATAACAACATCGGTCGGATGGGGCCCCATCTCCGGAACGATCTCCGACCAGTCGGGAGGAAGCGGGTCGGGGCGGGCGAACTGCTCATCGGTTTCAAGCTGAAGCATGGTCGCCGGGGAATTGACAACGTGGACAAGGAATACCGGCATCCCCCAGAGCCGGAACTCGTTCGCGAGCCGGGCGGCATTTTTTATCACGTCCCGTGCGGCATGGGGTTGTGTCGGCCGGCTCGCGATCCCCTTCTGCAGATCGATCACCACAAGAGCGGTCTGCGATCGGTTGATGGTTAATGCGGACATGGTATCAAGCGTTTTTTCTTGATCTTACACTATTAGTAGTTTTTCCGGTCCCAAAGGGGGAAACCCCCCCTTGACCCTTATCGATGTTTAATGAAGAGTTATTCTAAAAGTTTGCTGGTAAGGCAATGCTCCACGGGGCGAGGGTCTTTTGAGACCCCGAGCGCCCGTGGTTCCATCGCGAAATCAAAAGATATTGACCGGTTTTTCCAAAGCAATTTTTTTTTAAATCCAAAATACTGTCATCCCGATCCGGTCGCCCCCGGTTGCTGGGAGATCATGCCCGCATACCTGCGGTAGAACCAGCGCTTGACGAGCTCGACGATGGCAATGTACCCGATCACGAGCCCGGCAAGGGCCGCGAAGAAGGCCGGCGGCGGGGGCACGAAACCGAAGATGGCACCCAGTGCAGTAAACGGCAGAATACAGGCGATGACGACAATGAGCAGGGTGCTTGCGGTAAGGAGCCGGCTCGGCCTGCTGTTCCAGAACGGCATAACCCGTGTCCGGATCACAAAAATCACGAGAGTCTGCGTACAGATCGACTCGATGAACCATGCAGTCTGGAAGAGTGAAACATCGGCCCGGAAGATGAAAAGGAGGATAAAGAACGTGATGAAGTCGAAGACCGAGCTGATCGGCCCGAAGATGAGGATGAATTTTTTGATGAACCCGATATCCCACTTCTTTGGCGTGGTGACATACGCAGCGTCGACGTTATCGGTCGGGATAGTCGATTCGGACATGTCGTACAGGAGGTTGTTGAGCAGGATCTGGATCGGGAGCATCGGGAGGAAGGGGAGGAAGAGCGAGGCCCCCGCAACCGAGAACATATTCCCGAAATTGGAACTGGTGCCCATCAGGATGTACTTCATCGTGTTGCCGAATGTCTTCCTTCCCTCGATCACCCCGTCGTTGAGGATACGCAGGTCGTTTTTGACCAGGATGATATCTGCCGATTCCTTGGCGATATCGACCGCGTTCTCGACCGAGATGCCGACATCGGCTTCCCGGATGGACGGCGCATCGTTGATACCGTCGCCCATGAACCCGACGACATGCCCGTTGTGCCTGAGCGCGTTCATCACCCGGTTCTTCTGCACCGGGTTCATCCGTGAGAAGATCGTCACACCATCCACCACCCGGGAGAGCGCCTCATCGTCGAGGTTCTCGATCA
>DASPUR010000092.1:0-2613 GCA_035622795.1 Methanoregula sp.
ATTACTATTCCCCGTAATGACCGTGAGCGGCGATCGTACTGGCAGAGGGACGCCCGAAAGCCTCACCCGGGTCCGGTTCACCAACCTTGCCAAGCTGATGTTCCCGGCAGCGGGCATCACCAAGCAGGAGGTCATCGCCTATTATATCCGGATGGCCCCGCGGATGCTGCCCTTCCTTGCGAAGCGGCCGCTCACCATGCACCGGTACCCTGAGGGCGTGGACGGCGGGGACTTCTACGAAAAGGATGCGCCGCTGGGAACACCGGGGTACGTGGACATCTTCCCGCACTGGTCCGGTACCGCTGAACGGGAGGTCCGGTTCGTGGTCTGCAACAACCTCGACACGCTCCTCTGGCTCGCGAACCTCGCATCGCTCGAGCTCCACGTCACCTTGTCGACCGCCGACCGGTACGACTCGCCCGACTTCCTCCTCTTCGACATCGACCCGGAACCGCCCCTGACGCTCGATGCTGTCATCGAAGTGGCCCATATTATCCGCGGGCACCTCGCCGACCGGGGTCTCCGGCCGTACGTGAAGACTTCCGGGAAGAAGGGGCTCCACATCGTCGTCCCGCTCGTGCCCGGCCACCGGTTCGGTGACGTGCGGGACTACGTTCACGAATTGGGAAAGAAGATCGCCAAGGATATCCCCTGGGTTGTGTCGGAGTTCCCCCGTTCCCGGGACGCCGGTACCGTCTTTGTGGACTACCTCCAGAACGCCCACGGCAAGACGATGGCTGCCCCCTGGAGCCTCCGGGCAACGCCCGGTGCGAACGTGTCCACGCCCATCGCGTGGGAAGCGCTCCGGCCGGGCCTGCGTCCCGAAGATTTTAATATCCGGACTGTGCTTCCGGGAAGCGTTGATCCATGGAGGGGAATCCTTGACGACCGCCAGACCATCGGGAAATAGATCTATCCACCGCAAACCAGAGGAAAAAGGAAAGACCGGAGCAGGTGCTACCGAATCTCAGGTCGCTGCCGCAACACCGGGACCGGCCCGGACCGGCGCCGGACACGGGAAGGAAAAAACGGGATCTCATGCACCGGTCTCACGGACAGCACCGGCTGTCACAGCGTCGCCTTCACATGCAACGGTAACGAAGGAGCACCCGGCAGGATCGGGCCGTGCGTTCTGGAGCGGTGCGATCACCATCGGGCTCGTCAACGTGCCGGTCCGGCTCCACACCATGGTCCGGGACAATTCGTTCTCGTTCCGGCTCCTCCACAAGAGCGACGGCCAGCCCCTCCGGTACGACCGGGTCTGCTCCCGGGACGGGACGGTCGTCCCCTGGACCGATACCGTGAAGGGGTACGAGGTCCGGAAGGGCGAGTTCCTCGTCTTTGCACCGGAAGAGCTCAAAGCGGTCATGCCGGAGTCCGACCGGAAGATACGGCTCGACAAGTTCGTCTTCTACCTCTCGCTCGACCCCATGTATTTCGAAAACTCCTACGTCCTCCTGCCGGACCGGAGCGAGGAGGCATACAACCTCCTCGTTACCGCCCTCCAGGACCTTGGCCGGGCAGGGGTCGGCACGATCACACTCCGGACCAAGGAGTACCCGGTCGTCGTCCACGTGTACGGCAGCGGGCTCGTGCTCACCACGCTGCGGTACGCCGACGAGGTCATCCCGCCATCGGCCAGTGACGTGATCGCCGAGCTGCCCGCCCCTAAGGAATCCGAGCTTGCGCTCGCGAAGCGGATCATTACCGAGCTCGCCGGCGATTTTGCCATCTCAGACTTCCATGACCATTACCGCGAGGCAGTCCAGGGGCTCATCGGGAAGAAACTCGCCGGTGAGAAACTCGTGTACGAGGCCCCGCCGCCCGAGGAGGCAAAGGAGCTCATGCAGGCACTCAAAGAGACCCTTGCCACCCTGTCGGCCCCCTGATGCCGGCAATGGAAGAGAAGGTCATGACCGCCCGGTACCTCCCGATGCTTGCAAAAGCAGCCGATACCCCCTTCAGCGGGAGCGACTGGCTCTTCGAGATCAAGTGGGATGGCATCCGGGCCATCGCGTATATCGAAGGCTCGCTCTCCCTCCGCAGCCGGAACGACCGGGAAATCTCAGGCCAGTTCCCGGAGCTGGCCGGGCTCGCTTCCCTCGCGCCGGGCACGGTCCTCGACGGCGAGATCGTGGCGATGACGGGAGGCAGGCCGGATATCCAGTCGCTCCTCCCGCGGCTCCAGTCAGTCCTCCCGCCCCGGGCCGGGGCGGTCCCCGTCACGTACATCGTATTTGACATCCTCGAGCGGGACGGCAAGCCGCTCCTCGATCTCCCTCTCACGGAGCGGAAACGGATCCTCAAGGAAGCCGTGCGGGAAGGCCCCCATGTTACCCTCTCCGAGCCGGTCGAAGGGGAGGGCGAGGCCTATTACCGGGCCGCGCTCGAAAAAGGACTCGAGGGCATCGTTGCAAAACGGAAGGACAGCCGGTACGAGCCCGGCCAGAGGACCGGGGCATGGGTGAAGATTAAGCACCAGCTGACCTGCGACTGCATCGTTGCCGGCTATACCCGGGGCCAGGGTGGCCGGAGCCCGGTCTTCGGTGCCCTTGTCCTCGCACTGTTCGAGGGCCCCGGGAATGGAAACGAGGGACCGGGAAAAGACAACGG
>DASPUR010000093.1:0-14775 GCA_035622795.1 Methanoregula sp.
GCCGCGAAGGCCCGCTTCCGGGAGGTCGTCGCCCGCGTCCGTCGCAGCGGGGGTGAGATCCTCGCAGGCGGGGATGAACCGGGGACCGGCGATCTCCCGCCCGGTCACTTCGTACTCCCTACCATCGTGACCGGCCTGCCAAAGGATCATCCCCTCGTGAAAAAGGAACTCTTCATCCCGCTCGTCATCGTGGAACGGTGCGCGGGCCTCGAAGAAGCGCTCGCCGAAGCAAATGACACGGACTTCGGGCTCACCGCCGGCATCTTCTCCGAAGACCCGCAGGAAGTCGGGTACTTCTTCAACGCCATCCGGTCCGGTGTGGTATACGCGAACCGCCGTGGCGGGGCCACGACCGGGGCCTGGCCGGGCATGCAGCCGTTCGGGGGCTGGAAAGCGAGCGGCTCCACCGGAAAGGGGGTCGGCGGGCCCTGGTACCTCCTCTCGTACATGCGCGAACAGTCCCGGACCCGGATCACAGGTCCCTGACCGCCCGAGCCTCCGGAACCCGGGCAACCGACTCTGGACGTATGCACCGCCTTCCCGCCCCGGGCCCGGTCGATGACCGGATAAAGGCCCGGCACCACTTTTTTTGCCGACGACGATTTATATCCCGGGACCATAATGTACAGGTAATGACTCCGGTACGGAGATGGGGGCCGGGACCGTATTCCGTTGCGGTCATTCACGGGGGCCCGGGAGCGCCCGGCGAGGTGGCACCGGTCGCCCGGGAACTCTCGACCCTGCGGGGAGTGCTCGAACCGTTCCAGACCGAGAGCACGCTCGAGGGGCAGGTCCGGGAGCTCCGGTCGGTCCTCCTTGAGCACGGGACCCCGCCCTTCATCCTCATCGGCTTTTCCTGGGGGGCGTTCCTCTCGTGGATTTTTGCATCCCGGTATCCCGAGCTGGTCAGGAAACTGATCCTCGTGGGCTGCCCTCCCTTCGAGGAACGCTACGCCGCTGCCATCACCAGAAAACGGCTCGACCGGCTCGCCCCCCCGGAGCGGGAGGAAGCGCAGGGGCTCATAGCCCGGCTCGACGACCCGGCTTCGGGCGACCGGAACCTCCTCCTCGCCCGGCTCGGCGTCATCCTTGCCCGTGCCGATGCGTTCGATCCCGTGCATCCCGATGACGAGGCCTTCCACAGCCAGTACGATCTCTTCCGCGGGGTCTGGGACGAGGCCTGCGAGCTGCGGGAGAAGGAGATACTCCTCCGGATGGGAAAACGGATCGCCTGCCCGGTCATCGCAGTCCACGGGGACTGGGACCCCCACCCTGCGGAAGGTGTCAGCGAGCCGCTCACCCGCGAGATCCCGGGTTTCAGGTTCATCCTTCTCGAGAAGTGCGGGCACCGTCCCTGGATCGAGCGGAACGCGTCAGAACCGTTCTTCAAACTGCTCGCCGGCGAGATCTAAAAAAAAAGTCCGGAAAAACGCTTTATATAAGACCTGGCGAGTGTTTCTCTCATCCGGTGTTGTAATTATTCGAGGAAGGAAAGGAAAAACCGGAATAGTTATCTCCCAAATGTGAGGTGTACAATTTTCCGGCTGAAGAGTTATTGAAAACACTTACGCTCCCGGGGCTTAGAAGAACCCTTGTGAGGTCTTCACATTCTCCTGGTCCTGAACCAGTCGAACTCCGCTCGAAGAATTCAGGTGGAATCTTCTCAGAAGAATCTCCGCTTCCAGCGACGATTCTTCCCCCGCCGCTGTGGCGCCCCGGTTGTGATAATGCCGTATTACCGCGTCGGGATTTCCGGTAATCGTGAGAAATCACATACGCCCCCGAGTCGAAGAGCGCATCGCGCTCTGTCGAAGAACTTCGTTCTTCTCCTGTCTCGGGTCATGGGACCCTCGACATTCTCCTGATTCGGGTTCCGAGAGGTCCAAAAGGACCTTGAGGACGAGAAGGGAAGGCGAAGCCTCCCTTCGCTGCTCACGACCCTCATCACCCCCGAGGGGGTGTAGAATCTCATCAGAGATGAGACACGAGAAGATCCCAAAGGGTTCTTCAAGTCATCGAACTCGGTAAGAGTGAGGTGCATGAAGAACCCAAAGGGTTCTTCAAGTCAGGGCTGGCGCAAGGGGGGTCGGACGACAGAATAGGTACCAGACTAACCATGGCCTCCCGTATCCGGATTGCAAAGACGAACCGGGGAATGTTGATCTTATCCGGGAACCTCGAACAACGCTGCCCGGCTGAACCGGACCACCGGGGCAGCGATAAGGGTGAGACCCGAGCGCCGGGCACGCTCTACCGACCCGGCAAACACCGGCCCGCTCACGTGGAAGACCGGTTCAACCATGAGAAATTTCCCGCCGGGCTTAAGGAGATCGCGGACTTCGCGGAAGAACCGCACCTGGTCCTGGACTTCGTGGACCATCCAGAAGGAGAGGATGAAATCCGCTTTTTCGACGATACCCAGCGTATCGGGATTGTTCCGGTGGAAGGTTATGCGGGATGTCAGGCCGAGCCGGTCGCTCTTTTTCTTCAGTTCGTCGAGCATCTCCTGCTGGAGGTCGACCGCAATGACGTTTCCGGAAACCCCTACCATCCCTGCCATCGCGAGGGTGAACATACCGGGACCGCAGCCGATGTCGATCGCGGTCATTCCCTCCCGCAGGTATCTGCCGGTGATCTTCCGCGGGTCCTGGAATACCCTCCGGACCGGGTTGTCCAGCATGAGCGCCCTCCACGGGGAAAACCTGCAGACATCGCCGGGTCTTGTCTCACCGGATAATTTCATACAAAAACCTCGTCCTTAAAGAGAAAAATATCTTCTGATAGTTTTCCCGGGTGGAACCCCTGGATCTTCTTCCGCAACAAACGGTTCGGTCGCACTCCGGGAGCGGAGAAAAGGATCCCGGGGTGCCCGGGCCACAAGACAGGGCACCCCGCGACGGAGATCTTTTACATCGCCGGTGTTTTTCTCCCGTCGCCTGCAGTAAGCCAGGCGCCATGAATTTTCAAGTTTTTTTTCGGGACAGGTTCCCCGCGGGGCTGCGATGAAATAGTGACCGGGAATTCCTGTATACGCCACCGGATTGCACCCGAAAACACGGATAACATATTTATATCGAACAAGGGAGAAAATATGTGGCAACCAATGAACTCAAAAGGCATATCCGAGATAATGTCCACGGTCCTCATCATCATTCTCGTGGTGGTGCTGGCGATGGTCGTTTACGGGTTGTTCACGGGTGCACTCTCCGGGTACATAAAGAAAACCTCCCTCGTCGCTGCAACCGGAGGTACCCTGACCATCCCGCTGGGATCGTCGCAGTCGACCCAGGTCCTGTCCGCCCTGCCGACCGCCGGCGAAAATTACTATCTCCTCGGGCAGTCGAATATTCCCTCGGGGTATCCCGTGGCCTCGTTCACCGTGAAAGGGCCCCAGGGGGGATCCCAGCAGGCCGGTGTCGCCGGATATTCAGCGAGCGCAAACAGATTCGGGACGCCCCTCTACCTCTACCAGGACGAAAACTACAATCTCTGGGTAACCGATTCGGCACAGAGAGTCGCAGCATCCGCCAACATCATCCGGCCATTTTCCCACGGGGTTTATACCATCACAATGGTCGACAATATCGCCAACGTCCCGCTCACGACCATGGATGTCACGATCGGATCTGACAGCTCACTGAATAACCCCGGCGGGGGCCAGACCACGTGGGCGAACGGTTCCTGGAACCTTGTCAACTCCTCGGGCTACCAGATCCCGTTTACGAACTTTGGCGTAACCCCGCTTGCCGGGCCGGGAGGGACCAATGCGTTCTATTTCAACGGGAGTTCCTATGTGACCGGCCAGGATAATCCCGGCCTGCAGTTCACCGGCGACATGTCGCTCTCCCTGTGGCTCAAGCCGACAACCGCCGGCGGCCCGCTTGACGGGAGCGGGAGCAACTGGGGCACGATCGTCGGCAAGGGATCGATCGACGGCTCGGGCAATGAGAACGACAATTACCAGCTCGTCCAGATGGGAAACCAGATCTATTTCGAGTGGGGCGACACCTCTACCGGCCAGCACTATAATATCGTCACGCAGCCCGCACTCTCCAACAACAACTGGAACTACGTTGCCGTGGCCACGACCAGCACCGGTGCGCCGGTCGTCTATGTCAACGGCGTTGCGCAGCCGTACACCATCTACAACAGCAACACCCCGGGTGTCAACCAGGTGGGGACGAGCGCGAGCCCGCCAGCCAACTTCGGTGTTCACCTGGACAATGTCAACAACGGGATAACCATAGGGAAGCAGAATGCAGGCCCGCCGAACACGTTCTATTACACGGGCGGCATGAGCGCTATCACGTTTTATAACCGGGCGCTCAGTGCAACGGACGTGGCAAACAATGTCCAGTATGACCTGACCTGATCCAGGCAGGCATAACAACTTTTTTTTTGTTTTTGTCTTTTCTCCCGGCTGCTTCCGTGTATTCAAATCTGAAGCACCGGCAGGCCGGCGAGGCCGGAGTTAAAAAAATCATCGGTATGATTCCGCGGTGAGGAGAAGAGAACGAACCGTAACCGGCAGCATCTCCGGTTCAAACGATCCCGAACCAGGCGACGTACGACACGATGACCATTACTGCAACCAGCAGGATCAGCACCTTGAACGCGCACCCGTGGCAGAGGCCAAGCGAGGAAGGATGATCCTCGTGCGAATATTCCGCTGCGCAGAACCGGCAGCTCTTCGTGGCAGCATCCGGGGATGCAGTCCCCTCGGCCGGATGGTGGTGGTGCGTCATGAATGATTGTCTACGCCGGCGGATAAAGATGCAGCGACCGGCCAGGGAGGGATTTTGAAAAAAATCCGTCCGCGGGTCCGGCCGGAAGCGAACCCGGACGATTGAGCTCCTTATGCCGGGCCTGCACGCGAGACAAGGTCCCGGGCAGACTTCTGTGCGCTTTCGATGACCTCCCGGCTTCCCGGGATGACCCGTTCGAACATCAGCACTTTTCCGGCGCAGATGGTCGTCTCCACCGCGCCGCCGCTGCAGGAGTAGACGAGGTTCGATTCGGCGTGGTGGAGGGGGACGTTGCAGGGAGCGTCCGCACTCACGAGGACAAGATCTGCCGGCGAGCCTGCCGAAAGGGTACCCGGCCCGAAACCGAGTGCCCGCGCCCCTGCCGATGTTGCCATGGACAGGGCGGCAGGGGCCGGAAGACGGGTGGGATTGTTCCAGAAAAACTTCTGGAGCAGACTTGCAATCTTGACCTCCTCGAACATGTCGAGGTTGTTGTTGGACGCACAGCCGTCGGTCCCGAGGCAGACGTTGGCGCCGGCTGAGATGAGTTCCTGGAACGGCATCGCGCGGTTCGTTGCCAGTTTCATGTTGCTCGCAGGGTTGTGGGAAACGGACACGCCGCGTTTACCGAGGAGGGTGCACTCCGCCGGATCGAGCCAGCAGCAGTGGGCCGCAACGGTTTTTCCGGTCAGGATGCCGCAGGAGTCGAGGTGGGCTGCCGGCCGCCTGCCGTACTGCGCCACGCAGTCGCTGACCTCCTTCTCGGTCTCCGAAAGGTGGATGTGGATACCGATATGCTTCTCTTTTGCAAATTCCGCGCACCAGGCAAGACCTGCCGGGGAGACGGTATAAACCGCATGGGGCCCGGTTGCAGCCCGGATCCGGGGGTTGGCCATCGCGCCGATACCGGCGACAAACCGTTCCGTGGCCCGGCACTCCTGCTCCCGTTTCTCGTCACTCCCGAGATCGATAAACCCGTGGCAGAGCATCGCACGGATCCCTGCCTCATCAACAGCGCGGGCGGCATCCTCCATGAAAAAGTACATGTCGTTAAAGGCGGTAGTCCCGGTGCGGATCATCTCGAGGCAGGCGAGCCTCGTGCCCCAGTACACGTCATCTCCCGTCAGGTGAGCTTCCAGCGGCCAGATCTTCTTTTCGAGCCAGTCCTGCAGGATCATGTCGTCGGCATATCCCCGGAGGAGCGTCATCGCCGCGTGGGTGTGGGTGTTGACGAGCCCGGGGACCGCAAGCGCCCCGTTCCCGTCGATGACAAAATCGGCCTCCCCCCGGTGTTCTGCCCCGGCATGTTCCCCGATAGCCGCGATCGTACCGGTTTCGTCGATGAAGATCTCTGTCTTCCTCCCCGAATGAAGGACATTCCTGATGAGGAGTGCGCGTCCGCCCTCAAAAATTCCCTGCATATCTTCGTTTTCCGTCATGGTTGCCACTCCTTTGCCCGTCTTACCCCAGGTTCCCGATGATCGCACTGATGATCTCTTCCGTCCGGTGCCGGTGCGTACGCGAGGTATTGAGAATGTGTTCATAGGTCAGAACCTCGCCGCCGAGCCCGTTCGCATAGTTGTCCACCGTGCACAGCGCCGCAAACTCCAACCCGAGCTCGCAGGCAAGCGTCGCCTCGGAGGCAACGGTCATCCCCACCACATCGGCTATCCCGGCCAGGGCTCTAACTTCCGATTCGGTCTCGATCCGGGGGCCCCGGGTCTGGACATAGGTCCCGCCGAAGCGTGCCTCGGGCACGAGTTCCGCGAGCCTCCGGGCGAGCCCTAAGGAGAGTTCGGGCCGGACGTGCTCGATTGCATGGTCGTGGACCGAGGGGATGTCGCTCATGCTGACGTAATCCGTAGGGATGAGAAGCGAGCCCGGCGGGATCGCCTGCTTGAGCGATCCCGAAGAGCCGAACGCGACGACCCGGTCGACCCCGCTGATCGCCATTGCCGAGAGGTTCGCCCGGTAGTTTATGCGGTGCGGGGGGACGCCGCCCTGGTGCCGCATCAGCATGACGACATCGCCGCAGAGGAGGGCTGCCGGTCCGAACGGTGTCGCGACCTGCTGCTCAGCAAGCTCCGGGAGGCCGGAGAAGAGGAGGCTCGTGCCGCCGATGATCCCGAGCATTCAGCACCGCCTCCCGGTCTGCAGCAGCCGGGAAGCCCCGGAGAGAACTGAACTCATAAAACCAGATTCCCGGAGGAATGGTTGTCGCGGGCTGCACTAATATTTAGCGAATGAAAAAAGCCGGCCCGATGGAGGAGAGGAAAATACACAAGGGTAAAAGCGCCAAGAACCAAAGGATCCGGTATGGCCAGGTTCGACACCATCGGGGACGACGAGATCAAGCGCGGGGAATGCACCGACATCTACTTCGTCCGCACCGAGGAGGCGCTCGGGCATGACGGGATCAACCCGCTCGTGGCCATGGAAGTCACGGCCACCGCACTGCCCGACGCGTGGGCGGTCTTCTGCGGCCTTTCGGACGTCATCGCGCTCGCCCGGGGCCTGCCAGTCTCGGTCGATGCGATGCCCGAAGGGAGCATCTTCTACCCGGGCGAACCGGTCCTGCGTATCACCGGGAAGTACCGGGACTTCTGCCGGTACGAGACCGCCATCCTCGGGTTCCTCTGCCACGCATCCGGTGTAGCCTCGGCGGCCGCCCATATCCGGCAGGCTGCGGGGGGCCGCCCGGTCTATTCTTTCGGGTCCCGGCGGCAGCACCCGGCGATAGCGCGGATGATCGAGCGGGCTGCCTGGATAGGAGGCGTCGACGGGGTGTCCAACACCTGCGCCCCGGAAGGGATGCCCGTCGTCGGGACCATGCCCCACGCGTTCGTTATGTGCTACGATACCCCCGAAGATGCGTGGACAGCGTTCGACCGGTCTGCTCCCGCCGGTGTCCCGCGGATCATGCTCGCCGATACGTACTGCGA
Source organism: Methanoregula sp. (assembly GCA_035622795.1). Lineage (GTDB taxonomy): Archaea > Halobacteriota > Methanomicrobia > Methanomicrobiales > Methanospirillaceae > Methanoregula. The sequence continues at coordinate 7,688 of DASPUR010000093.1, forward strand.
CGAGAAGTCCGAATCCCTCCGGGCCGCACGGTGCGGGGCTGCCGCCGTCCGGCTCGACACGCCCCGGTCCCGTCGCGGGAACATGCGGGCTATCATCGAGGAAGTCCGGTGGGAGCTGGACACCCACGGGTACCCCGACGTACAGATCTTCCTCTCCGGAGGGGTGACCCGGGAAGACGTTATCGCGTACCGGGACATAGCCGATGCCTTCGGCGTGGGCGGTGCGATCGCCAATGCGCCGGTCATCGACTTCGCGATGGACATTGTCGAGATCCACGGGGAGGCGAAGGCGAAGCGGGGGAAACGGAGCGGGGCAAAGCAGGTATGGGAGTTTCCCTCGGGCCTGCACCGGACGCTTCCCGCCGGCCAGCCGGGCCCGGACCAGGCAGTCCCGCTCCTCCGCCGCTTCGTGACGGACGGGGAGATCGTCATGGAATCCGCGATGGATGCGGCACGCGGGCGGGTCATACGGATGCTGCCGGTCCTTGCCGTGGAATAATTTTCCCTTGCCAGAAAATGTTGTCTCCCATCGCGGCCGAAGTTCAGATCGAAAACGTGTCGCCCGTCCCGGGGCCGGAATCACTGACGCTTCCATAGGCTTATCCCGAAAAATTCCAGGGAGTTCATCGAAGACCCGACGGTCTTCCTATGCCCTCTGGTCCGATGACCATCAGCATTCTCGAAAAAATTTACTCTTTTGAGAAGATTCTTTTCCTGACTATTTCAGCATCCAGATCTCGATAATGAGGATCTATCTTTATCTGACCTGGTTATCGCACCTGCGCCCCGTCCCCCTCTGGGGGACTGGTGGCGCAAGAGGGGGGGTATTACATTAAAAAAAAGGGTATAACAGATCTGTCACAGTATCTTGGAACCCCCCTTGCGCCAGCCCAGCCCCCCAGGGGGCGGGGGCGCATGCGATTCTCTTGTATTACCTTGAAACAAAACGTCGCCGCGGACGGGAAATAATTGTCTTTAGAATCGATGGATTCTCTTTCGAGAATGCTGGTGGTCATCAGACCCGAGGCATGAGAAGCCCGTCATGTCTTCGATGAATTCCTTTGTATTCTTCGCCCACGGGAATACCGGGTATCAGGAGGAATTCTTCCCGGGCCTTCTAAACAATTCTTTTAACCAATGGAGACTTACAGTATAAGGCGGGCTGGTAGATCAGTGGTAGATCGCTTCCTTGGCATGGAAGAGGCCGCGGGTTCAATTCCCGCCCAGTCCATCGTTGTTTCTTCTCCGGGTTTTTGATCGCCGCCGGACAGGTCGCCCCACCATTGTTTCACGAAAATCGTACATGGTCCGGATCCGCATGCTTTAAACAATGATCCGGTATTTTTCAGGGCTTATTTTCAACCGGAAACCTGCGATTATTAAAAAGAGATCCGGATGAAGGGCCGCGGGGGACACCTTATATATGTTCACCGGATAAGGTTTGCCTGAGTACATCATGCGAGTCCGCGACCTGATCCTTCCTGAAGACCGCGTCTTCTTCTCGCTCTTCAAAGACATGGCGGAGCAGATCTCCGAATCCTCGGCAACGCTGAACGAGATCACCCATGAACTGCCAGAAGGGACCGAGAAAGCCCACAAAGTCCGGCAGATAGAACACCACGGCGATGAGATCACCCGGCGGATCTACGAACAGCTCAACGAGTCGCTCATCACCCCGCTCGAACCGGACGAGATCTCCCGGCTCGCCCCCGTGCTCGACGATGTCCTGGACCGGCTCGACTGGGTCACCCACCAGCTCTGCAATTACGGGATCCCGGAATCGAACGATGTCCTAAAGGAGTTCTCGTACCTGATCACCATGACCGCTACGGAGATCGGCCATGCCGTGGACGACCTGTCCACCCTCCGGAAAGCCGATGACGTAAAGGCGCACGCGATGGAGATCAACCGTATTTACAACCTCTCCACGGAACTCCTCTCCCGGGCCGTCCTTGAACTCTTCCAGAACAAGGACCTCCTGATGATCATCAAGCTCAAGGATATCTACGAGGGGATGGCAAAGGTCATGGAGAAGTGCAATGATGTCGGCCATGCCTTAAACGATATCGCGATGGCACATGCATGACCGGCATCGAGCCCATCATCATCTTTGGCGTAATCCTTGCCCTGGCGCTCAATTTCGTCAATGGCCTCAACGATGCTTCCCACTCGATCGCAACCGTCGTTGCAACCCGGGCGTTGTCTCCCGGGCGCGCAGTCTTCCTCACCGCAATCTGCAACCTGGTCGGCCCGTACGTCTTCAGCACGGCCGTCGCCGCGACCATCGGCACGGCGATCGTTACCCGGGATGCCCTTACCCCTCTCTCTATCGTTGTCGCAATGGGCGCATCGATCTCGCTGGTATTCGTCGCTACCCGGGCGGGGATTCCTCTTTCAAGCAGCCATGCGATGGTAGGAGGCCTTCTCGGGGCCGGGGTCGGCGCATTCGGGCTGTCTGCGATCATAGTCCCCCCCATCGGGTTGATCATTGAAGTGGTAACGTACGGACTGATAGGTGCTGCCGGGGGTTCGGTGATCCTCGGACTCATCGCCTCCGCGCTCCGGGAGGATGTACGGCTCGGAATACTGCTCGGTGCCATCAGCGGGGCGGCGGTTGTGATACCTGCAATGATGATCGCGGGTGCGCTCAAGGTCCCGGGGCTTCTCGGGATAGTCCTCTTCATCTTCATCTCGCCAATCATCGGCATGCTCGGGGCATTTATTTTCGATGTCATCGTTTCCCAGCTTTTCAAGCACTCGCGACAGAACCGGATGAAACGGATCTTCCAGCCCCTCCATGTCTGCGCCTGTCTTGTCCAGGCGACCACACACGGCGCGAATGACGGCCAGCACGCGGTCGGTGTCATCACGGCCCTCCTCCTCTCCGCAGGAATCATATCGACATTCCAGGTTCCGGCCTGGGTAATCCTGACATCGGCGATCGCCATCGGACTGGGCACCTGTTTCGGCGGCTGGCAGGTCGTGGACAAGATGGCAAAAGAGATCACGAAGATCCGGCCGTACCAGGGGTTCTGCGCTGCAACAGCGAGCAGCGGCATCCTCGTCATGGTCACCTCGTTCGGGATCCCGGTCTCGTCGACCCACGCCATCAACGGGGCGATCGTGGGCGTCGGGGCGACCCGCGGCAAGGACGCGGTGCACTGGCAGATCGTGCGGGAAATGATGATCGCCTGGATCATCACCATCCCGATCGCATTCGCAGCCGCGTTCGGGGCTTATTTTGTGGTAGCGCACATCCTCCTTATAGGGTGATACCGGATGAACCGTGCAGATACCGGGTCCCTCCCCCAATCAGGAAGGCTTTCCGGATCCCGCACGGGCTTTGGCACCGGTCTCACCACCGGACAGGGTGGGAGACAGTCCATGAAATCTGCCCGCCGGCTCATTGACGCCGTGATCGCTCTTCCGGAGCCGTTCCGATGACACCGATTGAGCCGTTTCTTGTTCTCGGGATTTTCCTCGCCCTCGCGCTTGCATTCGTGAACGGATCCAATGATGCGGCCCATTCGATCGCAACCATCGTGGCGACCCGTTCACTCTCTCCAGCAAAAGCGGTGTTCCTCACCGCACTCTGCAACATGATCGGCCCGTTTGTCTTCCCGGTCGCAGTAGCGGCGACGATCGGTACCGCGATCATCACGAAGAACGCGATAACCCCCCTCTCGCTCGAGGTCGCCATGGGCACCGCTTTCCTCCTGATCCTCGTTGCGACCCGCGTGGGCCTCCCGCTCTCCAGCAGCAATGCGATCGTCGGAGGCCTTCTCGGGGCCTGCGTGGCTGCCTTCGGGATATCGGCCGTTATCTTCCCGTCGGCAGGCACGCTTGCTGCGGTCTTCACGTACGGGGCAATCGGTGCGATCATTGGCGGGATCGTCCTCGGCCTCATCACGTCTGCGCTCAAGGGGGATATCCGGCTCGGGATCGCCATCGGCGCCATCTGCGGGTCTGCGCTTGCCGCGCCGGTCCTGATGGTTGCCGGGGTCCTCAAGCTGACCGGGATACTCGCGGTCGTCCTCTTCATCTTCATCTCGCCCATCATCGGGATGCTGGGGGCGTTCATTCTCGATATTGTCGTCTCGCACCTCTTCCGGCACTCGCGCCAGAACCGCATGAAGCGGATCTTCCAGCCTCTCCACATCCTTGCATGCCTCACGCAGGCGACGTCCCACGGGGGGAACGACGGCCAGAACGCGGTGGGCCTTATCACCGCCCTCCTCCTTGCCTCCGGGGCGCTTGCCAGTTTCGATGTCCCGGTCTGGGTCAGGCTCGTTGCCGGGATCGCAATCGGGCTCGGTACCTGTTTCGGCGGATGGAGTGTCGTCGACAAGATGGCAAAAGAGATCACGAAGATCCGGCCGTACCAGGGGTTTTGCGCAGCGACAGCGAGCAGCAGCATCCTCGTGATGGTCACCACCTTCGGGATCCCGGTCTCGTCGACCCATGCCATCAACGGTGCCATCGTGGGGGTCGGCGCCACCCGGGGGAAGGATGCGGTCCACTGGCAGACGGTCCGTGACATGATCAAGGCCTGGCTCATCACGATCCCGCTCGCGTTCGCAGTCGCGTTCATGGGGTACTTCGTGACAACCTCGATCATCGCGGCGATATAGGGCCGGCTATATTTCGCTATATTTTTCCCCTGTGCCGGCGATACTCCGGACAGGTTTTTATGGGTCTCCGCGAACTTCTGATCCCGCAGGACAAGGTATTCTTCGACCTCTTCGAGAAGCAGGCTGGTATCGTGAAGGAGGCGGCATGGCAGCTCGTTGCCCTGACCGAGGACTTCACCAATGTCAAAGAGAAGCGCCACGCCATCGAACTCCTCGAGCACAAGGGAGACATGGCCACCCACGATATCTACGACCAGCTGAACCGGACGTTCATCACGCCGCTCGATCCCGAGGAGATCTCCCGGCTTGCGTCATCGATGGACGATGTCCTCGATTATATCGACGGTGCGACTGAGAAGATGTACTACTACGGCATCGAATCGAGCGACTCCCACATGATCGAGCTCGCGAAGCTGATCCACATGTCGACCGTGGAGATCGAGGGTGCGGTCAAAGGGATCCGGTCGATCAAGGACCCCCGGTATATCGAGGAACGGTGCATCGAAGTGAACCGGCTCGAGAACATCGCCGACGACGTGCTTGCCCATGCGGTGACCGACCTCTTCAAGAGCACGGATGCGATCGCCATCATCAAGTTCAAGGACATCTACGAGCACCTCGAGACCGCGACCGACTACTGCGAGGACGTGGCAAACGTCCTCTCGGATATCGCGATCAGGCACTCATGAAGCGTGTTCCTTCCGGTGAGGAAACCACATGATCGAGGCCCCGCTCGCTCTCATCTTCGCTATCATCGCGATCGCATTGATCTTCGATTTCACCAACGGTTTCCACGACTCGGCGAACTCGATATCGACCGTGGTCTCCACAAAGGTCCTCTCTCCCCGGAACGCCGTCGTCTTTGCGGCTTTTTTTAATTTTGCCGCGGCATTCGGCTTTGGTGTCGCCGTAGCAAATACGATAAGCAAGATTGTCGAAGTAAAAATCGTCGGGGCTGCAGTGATCCCCTACATTGTCCTCGGGGCGCTTATCGGGGCAATTACCTGGAACCTGATCACCTGGTTCTTCGGCCTCCCGACCTCGTCCTCACACGCGCTTATCGGAGGCCTGACCGGTGCAGGCATATCGGCGGCGGGTCTCACGGCGATAACCTGGCCCACCGTCGGGCAGGTCGCACTGTTCATGTTCCTCTCCCCGCTCATCGGGCTCGCGTGCGGGTTCCTCTTCATGGCCTTCATCCTCAACGTCACGAAAAAGGCAAACAAGCAGACGGCCGAGGGGCATTTCAAGCGGCTCCAGCTCTGCTCCGCGGCGGCGTACAGTTTCAGCCACGGGACGAACGACGCCCAGAAGACGATCGGGATCATCATCCCCCTCCTTTTCTCCATCGGATATTTCGGCGCAGCTGCCGATCCCAATCACCTGTTTGTCCCTATCTGGGTCATCCTCCTGTCCTACGCGACCATCGCGCTCGGAACGCTCTCCGGCGGATGGCGGATCGTCAAGACGATGGGGTACAAGATAACCAAGCTCCGGCCGGTCCACGGCTTCGCTGCCGAGACCGCGGGGGCTGCTACGATCCTCGGGGCCTCCGCAGCAGGGATCCCGGTCAGCACGACGCATGTCATCTGCACCTCGATCATGGGTGTCGGTTCGACGATGGGAACGAGTACGGTCAAGTGGGGTGTCGCACGGAGCATCCTCTTCGCATGGATCCTGACCATCCCTATCAGCGCCCTGATCGGGTTTTTCTCCTTCATGGTGATACGGGTCATTATCGGCTACTAACAACGGGACAACCGGCACCCGTATGACCGTTGTTCACCAGGCTGAATTAAAAAAAAAAGAGTTTTCCGTTCCCTTCCTTCGGGAGCGCGGTTATCTCATCACCGGCGGCTGCTGCGGAGTCTGGCGGACTGCCCGGGCCGGGGACTTTTCCCCTGCCGCGGCCTTCGCGCCGGTCGCTTTTGCAGTGCCGAGGAAGTCCAGGAGGGCGCGGTTCAGCTGGGCCGCGTGCGTCCAGTTCAGCCCGTGCGGTCCACCTTCCACGACCACGAGCCTGCTTCCCTTGATCATCTCGCTCGTGCGTTTTCCCGTGACCTCGAGCGGGCAGATGCGGTCGGCGTCCCCGTGGACGACCAGGGTGGGAATGTCGATCCGGGCGAGGTCCTTCCGGAAGTCGGTGAGCCACGAGGTGACACAGTCATAGGTTCCTTTGGGCGAGGCCATCGCACCGACATTCCAGCTCATCTGGATAGCCTGGTCGCTGATGAGCTTCCCTTTCAGGACGTCGACATTGAAGAAGTTCTGGAAGAACTGCGAAAGGAAGGCCGGCCGGTCGGCAGCTATGGCCTGCTGGATCCCGTCGAAGACTACCTTGTCGACTCCCGCGGGGTTGTCGGGCGTCTTCATCAGGAAGGGAGGGACCGCGGAGACGAATACCGCTTTTGCCACCCGGTTTGTCCCGTGCGACCCGATGTACCGTGCCACCTCGCC
>DASPUR010000094.1:0-2220 GCA_035622795.1 Methanoregula sp.
CGGATCTGCCGGGCCTCGAGTCGCGCACACACCGCATCCGCGGTCGGTTTATCCAGGTGGGCGTAACTGACAAACACGTCGTGGTGCGTCGAAGAGAGCGGGCCGGCTGCCGGGGCGGGCATGGCCGGAGCCGGTCCTCCCGGGACAGGGACCGCCGGGGCGGCTGCCGTCGCATCCGCCCCCGCACCCTTCGGTTTCCGCCGTTTTATCACGATATACCCGAGAACCCCGATGACAGCAAGTACGAGTACCCCCCCGGCAGCAAGGTAGACAACCGGGATCGGGGAAGAAGACAGGAACCCCGGAGAGGAGCCGGAACCGGAGGAGCCTGAAGAAGTCCCGTTGCCGATGCGGACATAGTGCACCCGGATCATCCAGTCGATATCGCTTTCAGCGAATTGCCGGTTTGAAGGCGGTGGCTGGATCACCGGCTGGTCATCGATCCTGTTGGGACTCAGAAGCGTTGTGTGGGAGGTTTGTGTTTTTGAGATGGATGTGTAGCCGATCTCGATCCCATGGTTGCTGTCGCTGACCGGCGTAGAATCCGTGAACACGGATACATAAAAATTACCGGATACTTTATGCGTGGGAAGCTGCACCTCAAACCATTTTCCGACACACTTCTGGTTCGCTGAGAGCCCGTTCAATGCGATGCTTGAATAGGGGACCTGGTCCTGGTACAGCGTATTGAAGTTATCGTCCCAGATGGAAATGGTGACCGATGCGTCCTGCCGGGCGGGGTTCCATTTACAACCGTAGATCCGTATCCCTTCAATGGTCAGGTTGTCGGAGTTGGTAAAATGAACGGCGTGCCCGTAGTCCTTAAAGAAATAGAAGAACGAGGATCCGCCCGTATCGTACGCCAGCGTACCATCGTACTGGGTCGCTGAAACCGCAGGTATGAGGAGAATCAAGGCCAGCAGGAACAGGCAGGGCAGGGCAGGGCCACGCGGGCGGTGCATACCATAGTTCTCAAGGTGACCCTGTATTAGGTTTTCCTTTTATTCCGGGCAGGTACTATGCAGAACGCGTAACGGGGGCCGGTGCCGGATTTCCGGCTTGTTATTTCCGCAGGCCGTAGCGGTGAGAAAGATCCGGACGAAAATCTGCCGGAATTTCTGACCCTCGTCTTTGGCTGGATTTTCGGTCCAGTACCCGGGCCTGTTCCCGGCACGGCGTGCTGTCTGCCGGTATATTCCCTGATCGCTGCCTTTTACTATGATTCCGCCTCATCAGCTGGTACCGATGAACCACGACCCCGGCCGGGCGTACCGGCCCGGAGGAGCTGCACCTTGAAGACCTTGCAGGGATCGCAGAAGTGCGTGATGCCCGCGGCATGGCCGGGCCCGGGGGGCGTATCAGGCGGTTATCGGGCATGATGACAGGAGTGAGCTGATGCGGTGGAAAGGCTGGGAACGCGTCCCGCTGGAAGTACCGGACCCGGGGGTGCCCGGGAGCACGGTCGCCGCTGATGCCATCGCACCGGTTATCGTCTCCGCCAGCCGGGAGACCGACATCCCGGCCTTCTACGGCGACTGGTTCATGGCCCGGCTCCGGGTGGGGTACGTGAAGTGGAAGAGCCCGTGGGGAGGGAGGCCGCTCTACGTCTCCTTTGCAAAGACCCGGGTCTTCGCTTTCTGGACGAAGGACCCCGCCCCCTTCCTGCAGCATCTCGACGCCTTGGACCGGGCAGGGTTCGGGTACTATTTCCTCTTCACCCTCAACGACTACGAAGCCGAGGGGATGGAGCCCGGCGTCCCCCCGCTGAACGAGCGGATCGATACCTTCATCCGGCTCTCGGAACGGATCGGGAAGGGGCGGGTAGTCTGGCGGTTCGACCCGCTCGTCCTCTCGGACCGGATAACCGTCGGCGAACTTCTCGACCGGATCGGCAGGATCGGGGACCGGATCGCCCCGTATTGCCGGCGCATGGTCTTCTCCTTCGTGGAGATCGCCCGGTACGCGAAGGTGTCCCGGAACCTGCAGCGGCAGGGCTTTGCCGGCGTCCGCGAGTTTTCGGATAAGGAAGTGCGGGAGTTCTGTACCGGCCTTGCCGCCCTCAACCGCCGGTGGGGGCTTGCGATCAGCGCCTGCTCCGACCCACGGGACCTCACGGAGTACGGCATCGGGCGGGGGCAGTGCATCAGCTACGGGCTCATGACCGAAGAGTTCGCCGGCGACCGCGCCCTGACGGACTTCCTCCGGCCGCCGGGCCAGGCG
>DASPUR010000095.1:0-2871 GCA_035622795.1 Methanoregula sp.
CGAAGATATTGCGGAAAAAAGGGACGGGCTGAACTGCATCCTCCGGCACTACGGGGACAAGCCGTACCCGTTTGAAGACAGGGAACTCGCAAACGTGTGCGTCATCCGGGTGGACGTGGAACAGATGACCGGCAAGAAGCACGAGTGACCGCCGTCCTGCTCCCGGCAGGAAAACCGTTCAGTCGTTCCCGGGCCGGAGGAGCCGGACGATCCTGTCGCCGGTCTTCCGGGCTTTCCGGATCGCCGGAAGATCGTGCAGGACATCTCCCGGTTCGCTGCCGGACCCTGCAATCGATCCGAGCGACGAGAACTCGTGGGCGTTCAGGAACCCCTCGATCGTCTGGATTGCCCGGTCTGCCCCTTTCTGGTGATGAACGGCGATTGCCACGGCGTGACGGCCGGCGAGTTTCCGGTCGTGGTACAGGGAGTACGTGCGGTCAATGAAGTTCTTGAGCTGGCCGCAGACATCATAGTAGTAGGTGGGAGAGCCGATCACGAGCACGTTGCATTCGATAAGCTGCCGGGCTATCCCGCCCCAGTCGTCGTTCTCCTGGACGCACCAATGCTCCTCGGTGCACCGGCCGCAGCCGGTGCAGGGGCCGATCTTCTTTCCCGCGAGGGAGACAAAATCCGCCGGGATCCCGGCATCGGCACACCGCCTGAGGACGACGTTTACCAGCGCCGAGGTGTTGCCATCCTTCCGCATGCTTCCCGACAGCCCGAGGACCTTCATCGCAGCTTCCCTGCCCCGTCCTCCCTTATGATACTTTTGATCCCGGGAACGAGCCGGAGTTTGCGGAACGCCTTCACCAGTTCACGACGGGGATCCTTCTCACGGAAGAAAAGGTGGGTTACGCAGGAGCAGTCGCTGCACCCGAACCCGGCCACGCCCGGCCCGCCGATCGACTCGGCGAGCAGGCACTCAAGCCGTTCAGTCGTCGGCGCAGAGACCGCGTACCTGAGGAAGACCTCCGGGCAGGTGAGCAGGTAATCGACATGCCACTTGGGCTTTTTCCCCCGCGAGAGGAAGAGCCCGATATGCCGGCCGAGACGGGCGAGGCCGCCGCTCCCGAGCGCAGAACCGACATACACGTACCAGCCCGCCGCAAAGGAGATATCCCCGAGCGCCCCTACCGGCACGGTACAGCCCCGGGTAAAAAAGACGAGGCAGTAGATTCCCTTATCCATACCCGCTCTTCATGAGCTGCTGGGCTGCCATGATGTGGCGATAGCCGCCCTCCTCGACCGGCTCACCGTGGCCGGGATACAGCCCGTCGACCTCGAGCGCGGCAAGGATATCGAGCGAATGGGCGAGTGCTGCCCGGCTCCCTCCCGGGAAGTCGTACCTCCCGAACGCCCCGTCGGTGAATACCGTGTCCCCGGAAATGAGGATCCGGTCGGCTTCGGAATACAGGCAGATGCTGCCCGGGGTATGGCCGGGGGTATGGATAACCCGGAGGCCTCCGACCAGGTCCCCGTCAGAGAGCATGAGGTCGGGAGCGATGCCCGGCGACCGGGAGCCGAAGTGCATCGAGAGGCTCTGGCTGTCCTCGATGAGGCCCCGGGCATCGGCACGGTGTATCGCCACCTTCGCGCCGCACATGTGCGCGATCTCCTTCACGTGGGCGATGTGGTCGTAATGGCAGTGGGTAAGGACGACGGTCTCGATCCCTGCCTTGTAGGGCGCGACCGCCATGGGGAGAACCCCGGCATCCACGAGGACGCTCCCGAAGACATAGGAATTGCCCCAGACCGTGGGATCGAGGATACTCGTGACCTTCATGCTAGAATAATAAGGACCGAAAGCAGATGTGTCTTATGGATTTGCTCACCCGGCAGTGCGAACGCGGTATCCCGCCGGCAGTCGCCGCAGCAGCAGGAGCCGAAGGGATCGCGCCGGAACGGCTGGCACGGCTCATCGCGGCCGGGCGGGCGGTCATACCGGCGAACTCCGCCCGGGAGCACGCCCCCTGCGCCATCGGCGGGGGGTGCAGGGTGAAGGTCAACGTCAACATCGGAACCTCGGGCAGCAGGTGCGACCCGGCACTCGAGATGGAGAAGGCTCAGGCCGCGCTCGACAACGGCGCCGACGCCCTCATGGACCTCTCGACCGGGGGAGATCTCCCGGCGATGCGGAAGAAGATCCTCTCGCTCGGTACCACGGTGGGCACGGTGCCGGTCTACGAGGCGGTCCGCAGGGCGGGAAACGCCCGGGACGTCGATGCGGACCTCCTCTTCAAAGTCATCCGGGAGCACTGCGAACAGGGGGTGGATTTCCTGACCCTCCACTGCGGGGTAAACCTGCAGGCGCTCGCGGCCCTGAAAGCCGACCCGCGGCTGATGGGCGTGGTCAGCCGGGGCGGTTCGTTCCACTGCGCGATGATGATGCAGCGCGAGGAGGAGAACCCGCTCTACGCGGAGTTCGACTACCTCCTCGATATCCTTGCAGAGTTCGACGTCACCATCAGCCTCGGCGACGGGATGCGCCCGGGCTGCCTCCAGGACGCGGGGAAGCTGGCGAAATCGGTCGAGTACGTAACCCTCGGCCACCTCGCGAAGCGTGCGCACGAGAAGGGCGTCCAGCGGATGATCGAGGGGCCGGGGCACATGCCGCTCGACCAGGTCGCCTATAACGTGAAGATGATCAAGGAGATCACGGACCGTGCCCCGCTCTACCTCCTCGGCCCGCTCGTCACCGACATCGGGGCGGGCTACGACCATGTTGTCGCGGCCATCGGCGGCGCCACGGCCTGCCTGAACGGGGCCGACTTCCTCTGCATGGTCTCGCCGAGCGAGCACCTCGCCCTCCCGGACGTTTCGGACATCGTCGAGGGGACCCGGGTGGCGAAGATCGCCGCCCACATCGGGGAC
>DASPUR010000096.1:0-4396 GCA_035622795.1 Methanoregula sp.
TGCCTCGGCGCGGAGCCCCGGGGACACGGTCGAGTCATTCGAGACCTGTATGAGGGCCGAGTGCAGGATCTGGCACTCGGGGATGTTGGCGCTGTACGAGTTGGAATCGAGGATCAGCTTCCGCACGAGCTCCGGGTGGGCGATGACCAGCTGCTGCGCGGTCGATGAGCCCATGGACTCCCCGTACACGTTCATGCTGTCGTACCCGAGGGCCTTGATCATCCCGGCGGCATCATCGGCATACAGGGGGATCGTGGGGGTCACGTTGTTCATGCTGCTGTATCCCATGCCCCGGTGATCGTAGGCATAGACATGGTACTTCGACGAGAGGATCGCAAGGAACGTCTCGTTCCACGGGCCTGCCGTGGTTGATTCATTCGCGACCTCGCTGGAGAAGCCTTCGATGAGCAGGACCGGTTCGCCGGATCCCCACTCCCAGTACGCGAGCCGGACGCCGTTCACGTCCTTGTACTGAACCGGTGTATTGGCGATGGAGACAGGAGCCGGAACCGGGACCGGCATTACGGTGTCCTGAGGGGAGACAGTCGGTGTCGAAGGTGCGTTCGTGCAGCCTGCCAAAATGACGAGGCAGGCGATGATGGTGAAGACAATGGTAACCGGAAGTGCTTTCATGATGGAAACCTGGGAAAAGGGGAAAATATTCCTACAGATTGATGATTGGGGGAGTATTTTGATAAATCCATCGAAATGAAATAGAAAATAACCGTGCATGTCTCCAGGAAACCGGATGTAAAATTGTTCAAGCGATCCATTTCTCAAAATCGCGTAGTCACACGAGGATCCCCACCCTCAAAGGACCCCTCTCCGGAATAATGCAGTCCTCAAAAGTAGGCTGAATTGGAGGGTTCCCGGCCTTACGCCCCGTCCCCCGACCGGCACGAACCGGCCGGCACGACCATCTCGAACCGTGCCCCCTTCCCGGCCGTCCCGGTCTCCCGGATCATGATGCCGGTGATGGACAGGATCTCCCGCGAGAGGGAGAGGGCAAGACCGGTGGTTTTCCTGAAGTCCCGTTCGAAGATCGTCTCCTTGGCATCGGCCGCAACCCCTGTTCCGTCGTCTTCGCAAACGATCATGCAGCCCCCGTCCGATCTCTTCAGGAAGAACCGTATGCGGGTGATCTTCCCCCCGTGGCTGACGGCATTGTCCATGAGGTTGTAGAACACCCTGAATATCAGCGGATCGGCAAAAATTTCCGTTCCTGCAGGAAGGTCGTTTTCCAGAAGGATCGTTCCGAGCGGGACCTGCTTCGCGGCAGTTTCGACCAGCGAGCGGGCGTCCTGCCACGCAGGGGGGTTGACCCCGATGCCCTCGTAATCCTTCGTGAAACTGACTATCGATAAGATCCTCCGGGCAGTGGTATCGATCTCCGCAATCATGCGATCCCTTGAGACGGCCGGGTGCTTCTCTTCCAGGATGGCAAGCTGCGCCTGCAAAACCACGAGCTGGTTTGAGATATCGTGACGGGTAATCCCCGAGAGGAGTTTGAGTTTTTTGTTCGCGAGCGAGAGTGCATCCGAAGCCCGGCTGAGCTCGGTGATGTCCTTGATGACGCCGAACACGGTGTTCCGCCGGGGATCGTATTCCGCGACGGAGTGGATGTCCAGGACGACCCCGTCGGAGGGGCGGCGGATTTTAAAGCTGACATCGTACGGTTTTTTTCCCGCGATGAGGTCGCGGAGCGCGGTATCGAGGAGGGGACGGTACTCGGGGAGCGGGATCTTCTGGGCATCGTCGATCGTCCACCGCGTGTCACCCAGGCCGTAGAGGAGCCGGGCACCCTCCGAGGCTTCCACCAGGTTTTCGGACAGATGGAACACCCAGCTCCCGGTCCTCCCGATCTCCTCGGCCCGTTTTAACCGGCCCTCCTTCTCGCGGAGCTCGTCTCCGGCGAGTTTCCGCTCGGTCAGATCGCGGACGAACGAGAGCCCCACGTTCTGTCCCTGCAGCTCGAAGATATGGATACTCGCCTCGACCGGGAACACGGTCCCGTCTTTCCGCCGGTGGAGATCTTCAAACATCGCCTCTCCGTCCCGGTGAATCCTCACCGCGACCTCCTGTATCCCGGAGGATTTGCCGGGAGCGACGATGTCCCGTATGGATAACAGCAGGAATTCCTCGCGGGAGTACCCGTACAGGCGACTGGCGACCGGGTTGACCATGATGAACCGGCCCGGCATGCCCTCCCCGGTGACCTCGTTGAGGAAGACAGCATCGTTGGCATTCTCGAAAAGGAGCCGGTACTTCTCCTCGCTCTCGCGGACGATATCCTCGGCCCGCTTCCGCTCCGTGATATCGACAAGGATCCCCCGGAGGCCGGCGATCCTGCCCTCCACGAGCACCGGTGACGACGAGATCGAAACGGGAAACGTGCTCCCGTCTTTTCTCATGGCCAGGAATTCATCCTGCGGTCCCGCCCGTTTTCCCGCAACCATAGCGCGGAACGCTGCAACTTCCCGCTCGCGGTCCCGGGGGGCGACCATCTGGAATACCGTGAGCCCCTGCCGGAATTCCTCTTCGGTGTACCCGAACTGCTCGAACGCAATACGGTTTGCGTACGTGAGGTTGCCCGCGGTGTCCGCTTCGTAGACGACCTGGGGCAGCAGGTCTGCAAGCTCGCGGAACCGGAGCTCGCTCTTGTTGAGGGCTTGTTCTGCTTCTTTCTGCTCGGAGATGTCGATCGCAAACCCGCCGATGAGCGGGGGCTTGTCCCCGCGGTCGATCCGGAATTTCTGGGTCTCGTAGATCCGTTTGCGGCCGTCCTTGTCCGTCAGGTATTCGGTGGCCTTCCGGTACCCGTCCCGGATCGTCTGCCGGTCGTCCTCGATCATCTTCTCGGCTGCTTCCTTCGGGAACTGCTCGTAGACCGACTTGCCGATCCAGTCGTGGTCCCCGAAGATTTCCACCATGCGCCGGTTGACATACAGGTTGGTGGACTGCCCGTCCTTGATGAAGGCCGTAACCGGGAGGTGGTCCATGAAGGCTGCAAACCGTCCCTCGCTCTCGCGGAGATCCTCTTCTGCGGATTTCATCACCGTGATGTCGCGGATCGATTCGATGGCGCCGACGATCTCTCCCTGCTGGTTGTAGAGGGGGCCCGCCTTTCCCATGAGGATGGCGGGCGTTCCTTTCGGTTGCGGCAGGGTCGTATCGGCGATCAGGGTATCCTTCTCGCGGACGATGTGGGCATAATTCTTCGCGATGACCTCATCGGGTTCGTTGATCAGGTCGATGAGGATCGGCTGCCTCCGCCCGTAAAACGGGATAGCGTACTCGTAATCCCCTTTCCCGAGCATGTCGGCCGCGGCAAACCCTGTCATCTCCTCGATGGCCCGGTTCCACGCAATGATGCGGCCGGACCGGTCGATAGCGAACGTGGCATCGGGCAGGAAATTGATGATGTCGGCCTCCCGCCGCTCGTGGTCCCGGATGCTGGTCTCGGCGCGTCTCTGCTGGACAGCCTGCCGGACCTTGTGGGCAAGCTCCGCAAACTGCGATACCGGTTCGCCTCCCTTCTGGATATAGAAGTCCGCACCCTCGTTCAGCGCCTGGATGACGATCTCCTCACGGCCGCGGCCCGTGAAGATGATGAACGGGATCGTGCTGCCGCCGGCCCTGACGCGCCGGAGGAATTCAATTCCGTCGATCTCCGGCATCTGGTAGTCCGAGATGATGGCATCGAACTTCTGTTCTGCCAGCAGGGTAAGGGCAGCGGCAGCTGAATCGACGATGCCGACGCTGAACTCCCCGCTTCGCTCGAGGAAGAGCCTGCTTATCTCGAGCAGCGCGGGTTCGTCGTCGACGTACAGGATGCGGTACATGGGGGGAGTCTTCTCAATCAACGATACTGTCCGGGAACCATATAACTATGGTTTTTGCAGCGGAGGATTGGGGTTCGGGCTGTGCCGGGTTATGTTCCGGGGATCCTGTCACCCCCCCTACCCCCCCACCAAACCGGAGGGGGGGGTCCCGGACCACCCCCCTCCCCCCCATCGCCCGGACCCGGCCCCGGGCTCATAAAAAACAAATCCCCGACGGAGCACCGCACGATCAGGAGCAAAGAAAAAAACCGGGAGGGGGGGTAGGGGCATACCCCCCCACCACAAGGGGGAGGGGGTACCCCCCTCCGGAAAAATTGTTGGCAGGGGGGGTCCCCCACCACCCCCCCCTCTGGAACGTTCATCGCCCGAAGGGTTTTGCATTACGGGGAGTAATACCCAAAACAGATTCTCCGACGGTACTGCCGGATCTTCTCCAGGCCCTCAGTTCCGGAAAAGGGCGGCCGGGCCGGGGCTTAAGGTGGGGGGGTGCCGGACCACCCTCCCCCCATGGGGCAGGGGGGGTGGTCTGCAGTCTGAAGGAAAAGGGCAGGGGG
>DASPUR010000097.1:0-10575 GCA_035622795.1 Methanoregula sp.
GGACCAGGTCAAGAGGATATTCGGCATCCTGCTGCTGGGTGTCGCGGCTCTCATGTTCCAGCAGAAAGTACTCACGGGTATCTAGAAAAAATCCGGGAATGTATCAAAGACCATTTCTTATCCGGTTTTTCCGGCAGAACGGCAAAGCAGTTTTATCCTTCTGCTGCGATGGTTGGCGTGATGGACCCCCTCATCGTCTCCCTCGATTTCCTTGAATTTCCCCCTGAGTTTACCTGCGACGGAGAGAACCTCTCGCCCCGGATCCGGCTTACCGGGCTCAAAGCCGTCTCGGTCGCTGTCATGCTTTTCAACCCGTTTGAGAAGTCCTGCTGCTCGTTCACCCCCTGGATCGCGTGGAATTTCCCCCCGCTCTCCGATATTCCATCCGGTATTCCCCGCGGGGGGACCGTAACCGCCCCGGTTACCTGTGTACAGGGTACAAACGACTATGGGGCGCTGGGATATTCCGGCCCCTGCCCACTCCCGGGGGAAATGATCCGGTACCAGTTCAAGGTCTACGGGCTTGATTCGATGCTCGATCTCCCGCCGGGTTCGGACAAGCACGAGCTCGTTGCTTCGATGAAAGGCCACGTGCTCCAGTTTGGTGAGACCGTCGCTATCTGCTCCCGGTAATCATGACTGGGATGCTGCAGGGTGCACTATCTTTATCAGCACCCCGGCACATCTTCCACACGGGTTGATCGTGCAATGGAAAACCTGACGGTGACTATTTCGGTACAGCACCTGCCCAGCGAATACACCTGCGATGGCAAGGATATCTCCCCGCAGATCGGTATCGGCGGAGTGAACACGGATATATCGAAGTCGCTGGCAATTATCGTCAACGATCCGGACGCCCCGGGCGGCGGAGGGTTCATCCACTGGATCGCATGGAACATGGAGCTGGTAAAGCTGATCCCGGACAATATTCCCAAGACCCCGGAGGTGTCCTTCCCGCTGAAAGCCGTACAGGGCAAGAACAGCTTCGGGAAGATCGGGTACTGGGGCCCCTGCCCCCCGCGGGGCCAGACCCACCGGTATTTCTTCAAAGTCTACGGGATAGATACGGTACTTGCCCTTGCACCTGGTGCTTCGAAGGACCAGCTGGTCAGGGCCATGGAAGGCCACATCGTCCAGTACGGCGAGACACACGTGACCTACGGGAGATGACAAAAAGAACCGGTTGAAAAAACGGGATCGCCCTCCAGGTCCCCGTACATGCACAATTAAAGACCCCCACCGCGAAATCACGTACAATGCATCCACACACCCCGCGACAGAACGCGGGTACCGGCCGGGACGCGGAGATCAGGGCGTATATCACCCGACAGGAATCCCTCCTCTCGCCCCTCGCGACAATAAGCTCAGATGCCTTGCGACGGTACAACCGGCAACCGGACGATATCCGCACGCCGTATTCCCGCGATGCAGACCGGATTATCCACACCCGGGCATACACCCGGTATATCGACAAGACACAGGTCTTCTACCTGGTAGCAAACGACCACATCACCCACCGTGTCATCCACGTCCAGCTCGTCTCCCGGATCGCACGTACCATCGGCAGGTCTCTCCGGCTCAACGAGGATCTCATCGAGGCGATTGCGCTTGGCCACGATATCGGCCACATCCCATTCGGCCATTTCGGCGAGACCTGCCTCTCGGATCTCTGTTCCCGGTACGGGATCGGGAAGTTCTATCACAATGTTGAGAGCGTACGGTTTCTCGATACCATCGAGGACTGCGACCTCACGATGCAGGTCCTCGACGGAATACTCTGCCACAACGGAGAGTCGGACGATATCCGCATGTCGCCAGAACCCTGCCGGGACTTTACGGAGTTCGATGCCAAGGTGCAGGAGAATGCGGAAGGCCGCCGCAGCCGTCCTCCGATGACTCTCGAAGGCTGCGTGGTCAAGTTCGCCGATACCATCGCCTACATCGGCCGGGACCTCCAGGATGCACAGGAAGTCGGCCTTGTTCCTGCACCAGCCCCGGTCCCGGATGAGTGCCGGGAGGTTCTCGGGCCTTCCAACCGGGAGATCATCAATACCCTCATCTCCGACCTCATCGGCAACAGTGACACCACGGACACCGGCTTCATGTCATATAGTCGTGAAGTTGAAAAAGCACTGATCCATTTGCGCAACTATTCCCGCGTCCATATCTACGAGAACCGGAAGCTCACCGAAGAGAAGGAGAAGATACGTCATATGTTTGAGACGCTCTTTGCCGCCTGCCTCGATGATGCGGAACAGGGCCGTCGGGGATCGAAGATCCATACTGATTTCATAAACACCCCGTGGGTCAGCGAAGCATACCGGCGTTCCGCTGCACCTGCAGAGCTTGTCCGGGACTACATTGCCGGAATGACTGACCGCTATTTCGCCAAACGCTTCGAAGAATGCGTCATCCCGCGTGTAATCGAGGGTCGGTTTACCTGATTGCTCCGGGCAACGGGAAGGCAGGGATCAGTCACACCTGCTCTTTGGTTTCTCCCAGCCGGTGAACCCGCAATAGATGCAGCCGACACCCTCGCACTGGCTGCATAAGCCTTTTGGCGCCCTTACAAGGACGGTACCGGTTTTATTACAATAGAGGCACCCGAGACCGTCGCAGTGGCGGCATGTGGCGGGTTCGTACCGGACAACCGGCTTACCCCCGCTGGTGTCTTTTGGCATCCGGGGCTTACTCCTCATCCTCGTCGAGGTACCGGGAAAGGGCGTCGAGGACTTCGGCGGCAGACTGGTAACGCTGCGCAGGGTCCTTTGCAAGGCATTTCAGGATAATCTTCTCGACTGCAACAGCATCAGGGTTGTATTCTGAGGGATAGATTGGCTGGTCGCGAAGGATGGCGTTTCCCACTTCAACTATGCTCTCGCCCCCGAATGGGATCGTCCCGGTGACGAGTTCGTAGAAGACGACGCCAAGCTGGTAGATGTCGGTCCGCTCGTCCGTCCTCCCGAACTCAGACGGCGAGACCTGCTCGGGAGCAGCGTACGAGAGGGAGAATCCGGCTATGCTCGAGTGCTTGACATCCGCGGCGAGCACTTTGCTCATCCCCCAGTCCGTTATCTTCGGTACGAGGTTCTCGGTAAGGAGGACGTTATGGGGCTTGATGTCCCGGTGGATGAACCCGTGCTGGTGCGCGTAGTTCAGGGCGTCGGCGATCCCCCTGACGATATGCACCGCTTTCCAGACCGGTACCGGTTTTGTGATCGCCTCGAGCGATCCGGGCACGTACTCCATCTCGACGTACGGGACCGGGAGGATGTTCACCGCTGAGACTTCGACTATGTTCGGGTGCCGGAGGGTCTCCCATGCCTTGATCTCATTCAAGAACGACCTCCCGGTCATCTCGTCGAAGCTGATCGGAATCTTGACTGCAACTTTCTGCTCGTCGGTTTTGCGGCGCGCCGAGAAGACCCAGGCGATCCCGCCGCGACCGACGTATTCGATATCGTCGTATTTTACTTCGAGCTCGCGGGGAAAGTAATTTTTTTGTTCAGCAGCGGATGTGTATGGGCCGGTCATCGACGTTTCAGAAGGCGCATCGGAGACGTGGATCGTTGCCTGGGATTTTGCAAGCTGTTCGTCCCCGGGTAAAGCGGGTTTCATGGACGGCTCGTGGGGGAGTTCCGCGGTTGTCGCCCCTCCGCGGCGGAGGAAAACAATGGTCCCGCCGATCCCCCCGATTACGATGATCCCGAGGATAACCGCAAACATCCCGTACGCTGTCCCGTCCGTCCTGCCCGGTCCCTGCGAAGGACCTGCCGTGACCGGTCGCGTGGTAACGCTTTGTGATGTTTTCGTCGGGATCGGGGTAGCCTGTCCGGGGGTAACATTTGTCCCGGAGACCGTCGGGGTCACCACCGGGGACAGTGTACCGGTGAATGGCATGATGTCTGAATAAAATTCCTTGGGATCCATCAGGGGGAACGAATCAAGGACGTCGTGCCCTTCGCCAAAAGCCGGGCGTCCGGTTCCGGAGAGAAGGATCTGGTAGGGGGTGTCACCGATACCGTCGCCGTTGTGGTCGGTCCGGCCATGGTAATCGCTCCAGTAGTTGCCCATACGGCCGGCATTCTTTATACCGAGGTACGCATACGAAAGGATATCGGGAGAGTCCCACGTCGTGGTGGCGTTCTTGGAAATGGCGTTTTGCGGGTTGACAAAATTATTCCGGAAAATTGAATTGTTCCCTGATACCTCGTCGATAGCTATTCCAACGGAATCCTTGACAATGGAATTGTCCACGATCAGGTTATCATCTGCGTCCTGGAGGGTAATGCCGAACCGGGCGTTTCCGGTGATATTATTGCCGGTGATAGTGTTTTTTGATGCCGATATAAGGATAATACCCTGCGCATTGTTCACGAGCGCATTTTTTGAGATATCATTTCCTGTCGAAGTAATACGGACACCGCTCAAAAATTCGCTGTCCTGGATGACGAACCCCTCGACGCTGCAGCCATTTGCCGTTATCTCAATCCCGTTCCCGTCTTTTCCCGCTTCGATGACAGGTGCACCGGCGCCGCTGTCGATCCCGATGAGGGAGATCGTTTTATTCAGCCGGATATTACCCGGGTAGGTTCCACTCTCGACGGTAATTGTGTCACCGGGAGAAGAGGCGTCGATTGCACTCTGGATGGTCGGGAATTCAGCCCCCGTGAGGGCAACGGTGTGCTCTGCAGCGGATGCTGAGGAAACCAGTGACGAAACGGCAAAGGTGAGCGCAATCATGAGGACGAGCGTCGCGAGAGCATTCCTACCCTGTTTCTGCCAGGCTCCGCTGGTCCGCCGTACGGACCGCATTTTTCCTGCCTGCTGAACGGGCACACCTGGATTCATCATGGGATTATTCTTCGCCTTTTACACCCTGTGGGATTATCATCAGCAGTTTTACCCCGGAGACTCCTTTTGAGAGCTCCAGGAGGTCACCGTCCCGGAGCTGGGCGCGGACATTTTTCTCGATCTTCTTGTTGTTCAGCTGGGTACCGCCGGTACTGCCGTCATCCTCGATAAACCAGGTGTCCCGTTCTTTTTGGATCTTTCCGTGGGGTTTTGAGACACGGGTCACCGCGGAATACCCTTCGGAAAGGACGATGTCCTGTTCGGGATCGAACAGCGCCCGGTTTTCAGGGTCGATCCTCCCTATCTTGACGGAATCGTTTTTCAGGAGGAAGACTTTGCCATCGTCAGGTCCCCCGAGAACTATGGCGGCGGGGACATTGCCAAGTACTTCCCGGGAGATGGTCTTCTTGACGTCGTCAAGACGGTGCGAAATATCACTTGCCACGATCTGGACCCGGGTGTTGGAGAAGAGGCCGAGGTTCCTAATAATTGCTTCGAGGCCACCGGGAACGAGCGAGTATTCCCAGACCGGGTGAATACCCTTGGAAGTCGGCGCGCCGAGTCCTGCCTCTTTCTTGATCACACCAATGCTCAGGAGTTTGTCGAGATGTTTTTTGGTATTCTCGTAGCTCGTCTCGATCTCCTTGCTGATTGACCGCGCATCGCGGGGTTTCTTCTCGAGAAACTTCAGGATCCGGAGCCGTGCGCTGCTCGAAAGAACATCGAGATACTCCGAGAGTTCTTCGAGGGAATCGGAATCTTCATGGATTATAATCGTCGGGGACTTGTCCTCAGCCTTCATAGTACAGCACCAAAATGATCGCTTCCAGCACACCACATGGCAGGGTTTGGATCCGGTACACTAGGTTTTTGGACATGACGGTTTATATTCTTCCTCATCGTCCCCGGTTCATCAGGAGAACCCCGGGGTTATATATGCCAACTTCGGAGATTTGACGTATTTATCAACACCGCCGTATAGAGTATGGTACAAGGTGATACACGAATGCCTTCGGCGTGTCACCGACCCATGCAGAAACGACGAGGAATACTGATGGATACGGGAAAAATTCTGCTCGGAATTGCCCTTGTGCTCTTCTCTGCCGCACTTATGGTTAATCCCTCGAGTGCTGCCGGGAACGACACCTCCCGGGAGGTTGGGAACGGGAGCGCTGCGCCGGTCGCAGGATGCGCGATGCTGACGGAAACTCTTCACGGGTCCACAGGAGCCGCAGGCCCGGCAGGAACAACTGACGGCTATTGCCGTAGTCAGGATTCGGCCAGCCCCTGAAGTCCGGGTGGACCGGACCGCACAGGTAAGCCCTGTGGCTTGTAAATGTGGCTCAGACTCCCGAAAAACACGGGAGTTCTGCGGCACAAGAACGCCCCCGAGGGAAAGGGGAGCGCGACCGGCACGCCGGATCGCGACCAGGGCAAAAACGGCCCATCTCTCACTCCAGAGAAGGGAGGACGCACACACCTCCCTGGTCATACATCAGACCCATACCCCCAATACTCTTTTAAAGAATTCCCGCAGGAGCCTTTTTTAAGAATTGATCCCGGGTAAACCGGTGTTTCCGATAAAAAAGAAAAGTTAGTATTTCCGGTGAGCGGAAAGGCCGAAAAACAGAACGGCTATCCCCAGCGCACCGATTGCGAGCGGGGCGGGCACCGGTGATTTTGTCGGTGCGGGCAGGGTCGTGGGCGGGACCTGTGTAGCCATTGTCGTGGAGGTTATCGCGTACGTGGGTGGCGTCTGGACCGGCAGGGTCGTGGTCACCGTCGGGGTTGCCGCGGGCGGCACGCTCAGGCGGACATTGTCGATATACCCTTGTGCGTACGTATTCATAACCCCGTAATCTCCCACGGTGCCGATAAAGATGCGGTTCATACCGTGGAGGTATTCACCGGAGTTAACGTAGTATCCCCAGAGTTCGTTTCCGGTAGTCTTGTCCTCGACTTTCATGCCCAGCAGCTTCTGGTCGTCGCTATAGGTTACGGTCACGTGGTAGGTCCGGTTCACCTCGTACTTCGCTGTCGGCCCGTCATAAGCCCCGGGCTCAAGCTCAGTGGCTGCATGTTCGCTGTTGGCCTGGACGAGCTGGTTCCCCGGGGTCACGAGCCGGATCCACATGATCTGCCCGTACTTCGCATTGGTGAACTCGGTCAGGACATCGGGGCCCTTTGTCCGGTCCATCTCGGCTCCCGAGAATCCGAGACGGAAGGTGGTTCCGGGGTCGATCCGGTTGATGATGACGTCATATTCGAGCGTGAACGACCCCCGGTCGTAATCGACCGGGATGTAGGCATAGTTTCCTGTGCTCGGCTCGAGCGAGAAGTGGTACATCGCAAGGGTCGGGTCCCAATAGTCGTTTGAAGGGTTGTTCGTCGTCCAGTGGGGGTCGGAATCGAAAGAGGTCTGGTAAATGACGGTCTGGCCGTTCACCGTCTGGGCAAGGACAGGGGCGATACACAACAGGATGCCTGCACACGCAAGCAGGGTGATGAGGATTATTCTGCCATTCATGGTTCTTCTCCAAAGGGTTCGGTTCGGCTCCGGAAAATCCCGAAACGGCGTTTTTGTTTTTGCCGTATCGATATTTTCCGTTCCCGGAATCGCTGCTGGACCAAAAATTTCCGGCCCGGTGCAATACACGTATGATTACTGGCACTGCTTATAAATATCGACTGCCCACTGGTGAAAACGGGTAAAATCGCCCCTGGTCAGGCTCCGTTCCCGGGTCCTTCGCTATCCCATGCGGGCACTATATTTATCTTGAAAATGGCGCAATAGTAGTGAGAAAGCGCGATAATAGTCTAGCGGTAGGACAGGAGCTTCCCAAGCTTCTAACCCGGGTTCGATCCCCGGTTATCGCATCGCCTATGGAACCGGAACCCCAGCGCATGGCCATGCAGATCATCGCCGAGAACCGGCGTGGCGTGCTGCGCGACATCGCGACCGTGGTTGCCGACCATGAAGCAAACATCGTGATGATCAACCAGGAGGTCTTCGACTCAGGGCCGTACGCGGGTCTCGCGGAACTCTATTTTGAGTACGATGCCGATGATCCGGAGGACCAGGAACGGCTCATCGCGGACCTTGCCGTCATACCCTCTGTCCGGAACGTGACCCCCCACAAGCCGTTCTCCCATATCTTCGGTTCACGGGTAATCATAATGGGCGGGGGGGCACAGGTAGCGCAGGTCGCCATTGGCGCGGTCAACGAGGCGGACCGGCACAACATCCGGGGCGAGCGGATATCGGTGGACACTATCCCGATCGTCGGGGAAAGGACGCTCGCCCTCGCAGTCGACGCAGTCGCCCGCCTTCCCCGGGCCACCATCCTCGTTCTTGCGGGCTCGATCATGGGGGGCGACATCAGTAAGGCGGTCGACCGGGTCAGGGAGGCAGGCATCCCGGTCATCGCGCTGAAGATGGCGGGGACCGTGCCCGAACATGCGGACCTCGTAGTCACCGATCCCGTCCAGGCCGGGGTGTTTGCGGTGATGCACGTGAGCAGCAAGGCCGTCTTCGACATCACCCGGGTCAAAGGGCGGGAATTCTAGTGGATATCATCGAGAAAGCGGTTTCGGTTCTGAGCCACGACGGCCTCGTTGTATACCCCACCGACACCGTGTATGGCCTCGGGGCGGACGCGCTTTCCGATGAGGCGATCCTCAAGGTCTACGCGGCGAAGCAACGCCCCATGGGGATGCCTATCTCGATCGCCGTTGCTGACTTCGAGATGCTCGGGGCGGTCTGCCGGCCGGAGCCGTGGATGCAGGCGTTCATGGAGAAGTTCCTTCCCGGGCCGGTCACCGTTGTCCTCCCAGCCCGGAACTGTATCCCTGAGATCCTGACCGGGGGAACCGGGCTGATCGGCGTGAGGATACCGGCGCACGACCTCGCCCGGCAGATCATCGGGCGCTTCGATGCCCCGATCACTGCGACGAGTGCAAATCTCCACGGGGCCCGCGACCCGCGGACCCGGGATGAAGTGACCGTACCCTACGAACTTTTCGTTGACGGGGGCTCCCTGCCGGGTACGCCCAGCACGGTCGTAGACCTCCCTTCGCGGAAGATACTCCGGGCCGGGGTCGGGATCGAGGCGATCGGCCGGTTCCTCGCGGCCCTGTAAAAAATCGGGGGAAACCGTATGGTGCGACCGATCCGGCTCCGGGATTTTGTTGAGGACAGCGACGGCTGGCTCTATGCGGTCTCTGCCTACGACAACGAGAAGAATGTCGGCTGCGTCCTTCGCTACGTTCCGGATGAACAGGGTGCGCGAAGGCATCCCTCCGGCCGCCGGTTCCGGAAGCTCGATTTCGAAGAAGCGTACGCCCGGGTGGCGGAAAGGAAACCGCAGTATGCCGGCCTCCTCCATCGCATTCCCAGAAGTGAAGTGAAGCGGGTCATCCGTCCCGACGAGGGGCTTCCCCGCATCGCAGCCCGGCACCCGCGGGTAAGGAAGCTCGTCGATCTCTTCTCCCTTCCTCCCGGGACTATCGGATGTACCGGTTCGCTCCTCTGCGAACTTGAGGATGAGAGTTCCGATATCGACATGGTCGTTTACGGACGGCACTGGTTCGTGGCACAGGAGAAGGTCCGGCAGGGAATTCTCAGCGGGAAGATTGAGGGCCTCTCTCCGGAGATGTGGCGGAAAGTCTACGAAAAGCGGAAACCCGACATCCCGTTCGACACCTTTGTCCTCCACGAGCGACGGAAATGGAACCGGGGGCAGGTTGACGGGACATACTTCGATATCCTCTACACCCGGTCAGATGATGAGATTCGCGGTGTCCCGACGGGGAAGGGGACCGTCGTCGGGAAGATGGTCGTTGAAGCAAAGGTCACCGACTCCTCCCTTGCTTTCGATAACCCGGCGGTGTACGAGGTCGATCACCCCTATATCAGCCGGGTGCTCTCTTTTACCCATACGTACAGCGGTCAGGCACTTACGGGAGAGATCATCGGGGCCTGCGGCGTCTGCGAGCGGCACGGTAACGAATGCTGGCTGATTGTCGGGACGAGCCGGGAGGCGCGTGGGGAGTGGATTGTGAGTCGGACACTTATAGAGAATTCAGCGTAAAAGCCCGTGCCAGTGGTATGAATTCGCAAGGTACGATGGTGAAAAGAAGAAAAATATACTCCGGTGAAATTCCGGCCTCAACTCTGCGCCTGCATTGATCTGCGATAACAAAATTACCCCTGCTTTCTCTTCGTAGCTAATACAGCAGGATCTCCGCGGGGATAGAAGGCTGCGATGTAAAAGAACGTCCACCATCTGCGGAAACAAGGTTCATTCCTGAAACATCGCCGCTATTGCGAAAATCCCGAGGATCGCGCATGTACCGGGACCACCCATATCCCTGCCCTGACCCCCGGCTAAATATCCATGCCGTTGTTTGCCATCTGAACCTGAGAACCAATGCATAAACGGCAGGATGATAGAATCCCGTTTCTGCTGCGTCTGAAAATATCCGGAGATCAGTCCGATACCGCTCTCATCAGCATCAGGGCGACCGGATTCATACTGTCGGTGACCGGCCGGTACCAGACCTCTACCGGGAAATCGTAGTACTCCGGCAGGTCCTCGTAGGAAGCAACGAATCCGAACTTTTCAAGGATATGCCGCATGACCGTCCGCGGCATGACAACCCGCAGATCATACCCTCCAGAGAGCCATTTCCGGATCAGGGCCTGGGTATTCCCCTCGTTTT
>DASPUR010000098.1:0-2781 GCA_035622795.1 Methanoregula sp.
GCCCAGGCCACGTTTTCGGGCACGGAGCGGAGCCGGCGCTCGCTGACCCCGCTGAAGTTCGCCCTCATCGGGCCCGGCGCGGAGAACACGGACTTTGCAGAGCTCTACGCGGAATGTTTCGGCGAACTCCCGGGCACGCCGCTTAAAAACGAAGACCGGGAGAAGGCCGCGGGCGTCCTGCGGGACACGCTCGAGTACTGGGTCGCGGAGCAGATGGCGCAGTCGCTGGGAACGGGAGCCCTCCTCCTCCGGGACGGCCCGCTGCGGGTCTCCCACGCGAGCCACGATGTCGTCCTCGAACGGATCGCCCGGGCCTGCCAGAAAAAGGCCATCGGCCTTGCCGGCGTCAGCAAGAGCACGACGGCGACCTGGGGCGGCGGCCACCCGCTCCTCCCGTCCGTGAACGGGCTTGCGGACCGGTTCGGGATCCCCGCCCCGTGGTGGGTCCGGATCGACCCGGAAACCCTCGACCACGCCCAGTTCCCCCGGTGGCAGCACGGGCAGATGTACGTCGCAAAACTCCACCCTCACGCGAGGTCCCCGCTCAAGATCGACCTCGCAAAAGAGCTCAGTGACGCCGACGTCCGTTCTGTCCTGGACCGGCTCGCCGCCTGCTCGGGCGACGGCCGGGTCCCGGGCTACCCGTACCCCCTCTTCGACGCCCACCGCACCGTCGTCATCACCAAAGAACTCTCGGGGCAGATCCAAAGCGGCCTGCTTTCGGGGATCGCATCGAGCGGCATCGATCGGCAGACCTATGAGATCCTGTTCGGAGATTACCATGATGAATTTGCGCGATACTGAGACCGGGGACTCATCGAAGTACCGGCTCATCGGAAAGAGCGTGCTTGCCTACCGGTTCATCGCCCCGCACGACGAGACCCTGTACATCGGCGACATCAGGAAGATTACCGACGAGACCAAGAAGGCGACCTTCTTTGCCAAGATCACCGACCTCTCGCACGACGCCAACTTCGCCGACCCGAAGTGGGACACCCGGGTGTACGCGGAGCAGTTCTACGGCCTCGGCGAGGACGTCTTCATCACGGTCGAGGCAGTCCCGCTCGGGTACGTGGACGAGTACGGCAGGTTCCACAAGGCCCGTACCCTCCCCTCCAAGTTCTCGAAGATCGAGGAGCCGACTGCGGAGGACTTTGAGTTCCTCACCCGGCAGATGGGCGAGATCGAGGTCGGGCTGATGCGGAGCGGCCAGGACGTCATCAAAGACGTCGCCGTCCGGATCCCGGCCCGGGTCCTCCCCCAGCACATGGGCGTCTTTGCGACCACGGGCATGGGCAAGTCCAATTTCATGAAGACCTTCTGCGCCTCGTGCATGAAGGAGAAGAAGTTCGGCCTCTTAATCGTGGACCCCCACGGGGAGTACGTGAGCGGCGGGAAATCGTCGACCGGCGAGCCCACCCGGGGGCTTGTACACTACACGGAAGGAAAGGACGGGCTTGCCATCTTCACGATCCGGGGGGAGGCCGACCGGAAGAAGTACGGCATGAACAAGCTGTACCTCGACTACGACGACTTCAGGATCAGCGATCTCTCCATCCTCCACGATCTGAGCGCCCCCCAGTACGACATCGTCGAGGCCCTCGCGCGTGCGGGAGGGCGGGAGGTCATCGAGTTCTTCGAAAAAGTCGACCCGGAGATCTTCCCCATCAAGGACACCGGGACCTCGGTCGTGCGCGAGAACACGCTCACGTACCAGATACGGAACTCCATGGCAGGGCCGGTCCGGGTCATCAAGCGCCACATCGAGAACCTCGTTGCCGGCAACCGGGCCTTTTTCCGGCCGCAGGGCTCCTCGCTCCAGGAGATCATCACCGACCTCCACGACAACAACGTCGTCTTGATCGACATCCCCGACATGGGCGAGCGGAGCGAGCTCTTCGTCCTCTCGGTCATCACGAGGATGATCATGGCCAGGCACCGGGCCGAGGCCCGGGAGTACGGGATCGACGAGCGGGAGGAATCGAACCACCAGGTGCTCATCACCATCGAGGAGGCGCAGCGGGTGCTCGCGAGCGGCGGCTCGTCCACGCAGGTCTTCCGCGAGTGCGCGATGGAGGGCCGGAAGTTCGGGGTCGGCCTCTGCGTGGTCACCCAGCAGCCGAAGAACATCGACCAGAAGGTGCTTGCCCAGATCAACACGTTCGTGGTGATGGGCCTCGGCGACAAGGGGGACCGGGAGATCATCATGGGGAGCGCCAAGCAGGACCTCTCGAAGATGGAAGTCGAGATCCAGACCCTCGACCGGGGCGAGGCGATCATCTCCACGATCGGCATCCCCTTCCCGGTCAGCACCCGGATCCACCGGTATGAAGACTACATCGCCCGGCTCAACCTCGAAAAGAAAGGCTCGATACGGGAGGGGCTCACGGGCGGGTTCTGAGACCAGAAAAGGTGGCGGTAGTTCCGAGACCTTTGCGGCCCCCGGTGATACCGGCGATATCCGGTGGCAGAAAATCCCCCCCGGAAAAAATCCGGAGCATTTATCACCGGCTCGGTATAACGGATATTTGTTCTGCCTTGGATTATACAAATGAGAGATTTCTCCGGAAGGTCATGTGGGCCTCGCTGCTCGTGTCGGTCGTCTTCGGCTCGTTCATCTGGTTCCAGCTCCCGGGCCGGCACGGCACTCCCCCGATCTTACCCTTCATGGGCATCGTTCCCGACGCTGCCGCGATTGTTCTTGGTATTTCTTTCTTCGTTATCTTCTGGTACCTCGGTTACCGGCGGGGCGGTTTTGGCCTGATCAACAAAAACCCGGTG
>DASPUR010000099.1:0-17196 GCA_035622795.1 Methanoregula sp.
CCGTAAGACAGTTGCCGGAGTCCTTGCCGCGATCCGTGCCGGGGGCGGCGTCTCGATCGTGGTCCGCTCGTCCTACCCGTCCCACGTGGGGCTCGGGAGCGGTTCCCAGACATCCCTCGCCGCCGCCCGGGCTGTCTGCGAGCTCTATGGGAAACCCCTCCCGGTCCGCGAGCTCGCACGGCTTGCCGGCCGGGGCGGGACCTCGGGCATCGGCGCCGCGGCGTTCGAGAGCGGCGGTTTTATCGTCGACGGCGGGCACCGGTTCGGCCCGGGGTGCGAGAAATCGGATTTCCGGCCGTCATCGGCTGCGGCCGGGGTCGGCACGCCCCCGGTTATCGTCCGCCACGAGTTTCCGTGCGGCTGGAAGATCCTCCTCGCCATACCGGATCTCCCGGAAGGGGCATACGGCCAGCAGGAGGCCGACATCTTCCGGCACCACTGCCCGGTACCGATCGGAGAAGTCCGCGAGTACTGTCACGAAGTCCTGATGAGGATGCTCCCCGCCCTCGCCGAACACGACCTCGAGCGCTTTGGCTCTTCGATCAACGCGATCCAGGGCCTCGGGTTCAAGAAAGTCGAGCTCTCCCTCCGGCCGCCGGAAGTGACCGGGCTTCTTGCGGCTATGCGGGAGGCAGGTGCCGCCGGTGCGGGGATGAGCTCGTTTGGCCCTGCCATGTACGCTATCGGCGACACGGACATGCGCTCGATCGAAGGGGCGGCCCGTTCATTCATGCAGCAGCACGGCGGGGGGACCACGCTGGTGACGGTCGCCCGCAACCGCGGGGCGGAAGTCCGGGTGTGCTGATCCCCCGGGCCGGTCAGCTTTTACAGGAAGCACCGGCCGGACCGGTCCCCTCTTCAAATCCCGCCCGGGATCGCCCGTTTTTTCTAGATCTCCCTCTGCATCCAGATCACGTCGAACGGTTCCCCAAATTTCTCCCCCACCCGGTGGAGCCGGCCCCCCTCGGAGAATCCGTGACGGGCATGGAACCGGACACTGGCCTCGTTTCTGGATGCCATGTTCGCCACCTGCGTCGTGATGCCGGCAGCCCGGGCTTCTGAGGTGAGGCGGGCGAGGAGCAGGGTCCCGAGCCCGCGGCGTGCGTATTCCGGGAGGATGAAATACGTCAGCGAACATGTTCGGGAGAACGCGGGGAATGGGAGGAAGGGTTTTGCCAGGCCAAATCCGATGACCCCTTCCGGGGCCTGGATGACCAGGAACGAGAACGTCCCTTCACGGAGGTACGAGAAGAAATGCCCGGTCACCGGCTGGTCCGGGTACGCAGCGTAGCCGTTTTCCGCATAGTAATTGAAGATCCGTATGACCGCTTCCCGGTCGCTGTCGATGACAGGGCGGATTGTTATGGGTTCTGGCATGGGGAGTCGTTCCGGTCGATAGCTCCTGTTTGGGAGCGGAATACGATAAGTGTGATTACTATTTGGCTGAGAATTTTTTCCCAATATCCAAGAAGGTTTTATGGGGTAAAAAATGGAAAAAAACGCCGGCCTGAAGTGTAATGCGAAAAAGTACATCCGCTTTGGACCGGAAAACACTGACGCTCCAGGGGCTTCGCTCGAAGAATTCCGTGAATTCTTCTCGAAAGAATCCTCGTGATTCGAGGATTCTTTCCCCGCTGCTATGGCGCCCCGGCTGCGATAGTGCGGTATTACTGTATCGGGATTTTCGGTAATACTGAGGAATCACATGCGCCCCGAGTCGAAGAGCGCATCGCGCTCTGTCGAAGAACTTCGTTCTTCTCCTGTCTCGGGTCATGGGACCCTCGACATTCTCCTGATTCGGGTCCTATGACCCTCATCACCCCCAAGGGGGTGTCGAATCTCATCCGAGACGAGACACGAGAAGAATCCGGAAGGATTCTTCGAGTCAGGGCTGGCGCAAGGGGGCGGAGGATTGTCAGAGCTAGAGGTTAGGGGCTGGATTGGCACTTTACCATCTTTTAAAAAAGACAATCGGCGGGGGGGAAAATCTGCCGTTAATCCAAAGAAGGGGCTGATCAGAGGAGATGCGAAGCATCTTCGCTGCGCTGGAAGCGGCGGGAATTGATCGTCGCTCTGGTGAGAATGAAACGGAGAAGAAACACGGGAAAAACCGCTTATGTATTTGAGGAGATTCTCCCTCTCACTTCCCAATCTTAACGAGCATCTCTTCGAGCGAGGGGTACCGGGACTCGATCTTCGCAACTTTTCCCCCGGCTTCCGCAATGAGCGTGGACGACTCGTTGAGGTCGGTAATGTCCTGCGCCTCGCAGACAAAGAGCCCCTCTTCCTGCCGGTAGGTCTTCGCGTGGCCGAGGAGTTTTCCCGGATCGTCGATAGAAAAGAAGATCGAGTACGTGATAGAACCAAACTGCTCCCGGAGCTGGGACATGTTCCCGAACGCCACCATCTTTCCCCGCCGGAGGATCATGACCTTGTCGCAGATCGCCTCGACCTGGTACAGGTTGTGCGCCGAGAGGACGATCGTCTTCCCCTCTTTCTTGAGGGTGCGGAGGTAATCAGCTATGAACCGGGAAGTCATCGGGTCGAGACCGCTCGTAGCCTCATCGTACACGAGGAAATTCGGGTCGTGGATGAGGGACCGGGCAATCGCGGTCTTCCGCTTCATCCCCTTCGAGAACTCGCCGATCTTCTTGCCGCCGGTCTCGAGCGAGAGGGCCGCGAAGAGCTGGTTCGACCGGACCTTCACTTCCTGTGGCGAGAGCCCGTAGATCTCGCCGAAGAAAGCAAGGTAGCTCTCCGCTGTCATGGTCTCGTAGAGCCGGGACTCTTCGGGGAGATAGCCGAGGTTTTCCTTGAGCGCCATCTTGTCCCGGACTACATCGATGTCGTTGATGTACAGGGCACCGGAGGTCGGTGCGATGAGGCCGGAAACTATCTTGAGGAGCGTGGTCTTGCCGGCCCCGTTATGGCCGATGATCCCGAAGATCTCCCCGTCCTCGAACTCGAAACTGACGTCGTCGAGCGCGACAAAGCCATCGAATTTTTTCGTGATGTTCCGGGCGGTGATCATGGTCGTGTGACTGCTTTCGCAATGGTTACGGCGGATTGTTCAAATATTTTTGTATGCTGCATAAAATAAGAGAAATCCGCTGCAGCAGCAGACCCGGAACCATAAGAAACCCGGTTGTCACGTCCGCAAAGAACGAAAAGCCGCCGTGTCACCAACGGGAAGTATATGAAAGATACCCTGAATTTATTATAATAGTACCGGAAAAGGATCAGGACAATCCGGCAAAGGCGATCAGGGATCGCGGGAACAACTCCATGGGTGCGCTCACCGATATCATGACCATCGCGAAATGGGAGGTCAAAAAGTCCTTCACCATGATGAGCCGCGATGTCCTCCCGATCGCAATCGCCCTCTTCATTCTCCTCGTTATCGTCACCGGCTATACCGCCCAGACCGGCCTCCACCTCCAGGACGGGATGTACCGGGTCGGCGTGGACGACCCGCAGATCGCCGCCCTCATATCTGGCGACGCCCGGTTTACGGTGTACCAGCTCGACGCGCCCACCCTCGAAGCGAACCGGAATGCCTTCGACGTCATCGTTGTCCGGGGGAACGCCACCGGGCTCGGGACCGACAAGGCCAATTCCGCGCTGCAGACCCTCTCCCGCGACTATGGCAAGTACGTCAACAGCGTGTACAATACCGAGACCGATCTCTTCGCCGCCTACCCGCTCTGGATCGACACCGAGGGCGTCAAGAGCGAGCTCTCGTTCCTCGCCACCCAGAGCGGGCAGTACGTGAGCGCGGCCCCGGGAAGGGTCGCACCCGTGCCCTCGGGGCCGGTCGTGCAGATCCCCACGCCCTCCCCGACGCTTCCGATCTCGGAGGACGATCTTCGCGCACAACTGGTCCAGAGCAATGCACAGAACTCCCAGATCTCGCGCTACACCTCCGCCCTCACCACAACGACCACGATGGGCAATTTCAAGACGCCGGCCGAGCTCTCGCCCCCGCTTCCCTTCGACTCCATCATCCTCGTCTTCGTCTTCATCTTCCCGCTCTACTTCACGTCCCAGTTCTTCATGATGAGCATCATGAACGAGCGGATCGAGCGGAAAGGCGAGATCCTCCTCTCGACGCCGGTGAAAGCATCGTCTGTCATCCTCGGGAAGATGCTCCCGTATTTCATCGGCATGCTCGCCATCTGTGCCGGGCTGACACTCTACCTCAAGGCCCCACCGGAGATCATGCTCCCGCTCATACCGGTCATCTTCTTCTTCCTCGCAAACGCGCTCCTCATCGGCATGCTCTCCCGGTCCTTCAAGGAGCTCTCGTTCATCTCGATCTTCTTCTCAACGGTAGCGACCTCTTACCTCTTCTTCCCGAGCATCTTTGCCAACGTCCACGTCATCTCCCTCATCTCTCCCCTGACACTCATCGTACTCTCCATCCAGGGGACTGCATGGACCGCCACGGATTACCTCTACTCGACCTCGCTCTTCTGGCTGACCGGGGCGGTACTCTTCTTCATCGCCGCGAGAAACTTCAAGGAAGAGCGGCTCTTTTCGGAAAAGCCCCTCATGACCCGGGCTCGGGAGTTCCTCTCAGAGATCCTCCCGGAGAGCCACCCGTTCCTCGCCCTCTCCCTCGTCTCCGGTTTCTCGATCCCGTTTGTCTTCATGGTCCAGATGATGTGCCTGGTCCTCTTCTTCAACCTGCCCCTGCCGTACTCACTCATCTTCCTCCTCCTGTTTGCGGCCCTGATCGAAGAGTTTGCAAAAGGGGTCGGGATCTATACGCTCTTCTCCCGCGACCCGGGGTTCTTCACGTGGAAAAACCTCGTTCTTGCGTCCGCTGCAACCGCGATCGGCTTCCTGGTCGCCGAGAAGCTCCTCCTCTTCATCACGCTCGCCCAGATCTCGGACTCGGTCTTCGGGAGTATCCTCTTCCTCTCCCTGGGATCGCTCTGGCTGCCGCTTCTCCTGCACTTCGCGGGGGTACTTATCGTTGCATGCTCCCTGAAGCTCGGCGGGAAGAAATGGTTCGTCCCCGGGCTCCTGATCGCGATGACCGTCCACTGCATCTATAACCTCTACATCCTGGGGTGGCTCTAGATGAAGTCAAAACACCTCTCCATTATCGCGAAAAAGGAGTTCCGCGGGCTCCTCTCCGAGAGGACAATCCTCCTGGCGGTCCTCCTCCAGCTCTTCATCGCGCTCTTCTCGTCGTTCCTGATGGTGGGGCTTACCTCGATGTACGACCCTTCATCTCTCTCGAAGTACTCCCACTACCGGTACAGCGTCGCATACGCGGGGAACGATTCCGGGGTGCTCACCTATCTCAGGAGCAGCCCGGACTTCAGGGTGTATACGATGGACCTCTCTACCGCGGTGACGGCGCTCGGGCAGCGGAAACTCGCCGCGGTCATTTACGTGCCCGACACGGGACCGGCCGGGTCCGATCCGGTCAAGATCACGCTCTATACCCTGGAAAACGATCTCCAGAGCGCAATTGTCGACGTGAAACTCAAGGATATCTTCCTGAAGTACGAGGGGGACCTCCGGCAGATCCGGGCGGCCCGCCTGGATGTCACCCCCGTCCCGCTCCAGGTCCCCTCCTCCGGCGGGGGCGGATTCTACGAGTTCGTGTACGGTCTCCTGATCCCGCTCCTCGTCTTCATGCCCGCGATCATCGCCTCCGCCCTGGTCATCGATCTCATCACCGAGGAGTACCAGCACGAGACGCTCGAGACGCTGGTCTCGACCCCGATCAGCTTTGCTGAGATGGTCTGGGGCAAGGTGCTGGCCTGCGAGATACTCGTGCCGATCCAGGCCGGGGCCTGGCTCATCCTCCTCTCGCTCAACCATATCGCGATCCAGAACCTGGCCATGATCCTCCTGCAGGTCACGGTTACGTCGCTCATTCTCATCCTCCTCGGGGCGCTCGTTGCGCTCCACTACCGGGAGCGGACGGCAGCCCAGTTCGTGTACTCGACCGGCCTGGTCGTCGTCATCCTCTTCGCGCTCGCGATCCCGTCGAACCCGCTCAACCTCCTCGCCAGGCTCGCCGTCGGCACTGCAGGGCCCGAACAGTGGCTCGTGCTCGGGGTGACCGCGATCATCGTCGTCCTGCTGGGGTACCTGACCCACTGGTACGCGGAACGCGTCAGCGAGCACCGGCACACGGGCTGAAAAGTACAGCAGGATGCGGATTAAAAAAGAGATATCAGAGCGAGGACACGAGTGGTTTGTCGAATATCTGGTAGACCTTGTTTGCGCTCGTGACGAAGACCTGCACCCGGTCCGATCCCCGCGTGCCCTGCACCACCAGCTCGTCTCCCCTCTGGGGCTTCCGGGTATTATCGTCAAGGTACTCCTGGATCACCTGCCCGTCGGACCGGGTGACGACCATGAGAACATTCTGGACAAACAGCTCTCCCTTGCCGCCGTTGTAGAGGAGGTGGATCGTCGCGTCCGGCCGTTCCTTGGTGACCGAGATATCAACGAACTGCTCCTCGGGAAGCGTGGACACGGCTACGGGCACCTGGGTTGCGGGCGGTTCCGTCGCGGTCGATGGCGGGGGGGTCGGCACTGCTGAAGTCCCGGGCGTCGGGAACCCGGCCCCGGTGGGGCTCGTGCAGCCGGTGACGAGGATGATCGCTATGAGGCCGGCGGCCGCTGCCAGGGTTACGGTTCGGTTCATGGGTAAGGGTTGCTCCTCCTGCTTATTTCTGGGTTGTGCTCGAAAAAGCAGGTGCAGAAGATTCCCGCGGGCTTTTCTGGCAAGATCGGGATTCCGGGGCCGACAAAACCATAAAATACCGGAATGGAACAGTTAAATTAAAAAGGACACCCGGTTTAAAATTACATATCAGGAGTATTGAGGAATGTTCTGTCCAAAATGTGGGAAAGAGACCGATGCCTCCGGAAAATTCTGCCAGTGGTGCGGGGCCGACATCGAGTCGTCAGCGCCGGTCAAGCCCGCGGGCGCTGCCCCCGTGGAAGAGGAAGGCCCTGAAATCGGGGTATACGCGGGACTGGGCAGGAGGTTTATCGCGTGGGTCGTGGACACGATCCTGATCCTTCTCATCGGAATCGTCGTCATCGCGTTCTTTTCCATGGCAAACGGCGTAAAATATGCCTATTACATAGTCGTGCAGCACGCCCCGGTCTCACAGCTCACGGATTCGGGGACCCTCGATGCCGCACTCACCCCCATCATCGCAGCGTTCGGGATGCTTGTCATCATCATCCCGTGGCTGTACTACGCGAGCTTCGAATCTTCCCGCAGCCAGGCAACCCCCGGGAAGCTGTTGATGAAGATGGTCGTTACCGATCTCGACGGGAACAAGCCCACGTTTGCCCGGGTGACCCTCCGGCACTTCGCCAAGTTCATCTCGGCACTGATCATCTGCATCGGATTCCTCATGATCGGCCTTACCCAGAAGAAGCAGGGCCTTCACGACAAGATCTCCGGCTGCCTCGTCCTCCTTCAGCAGGAATAAAAATAATTGAAAAATACCTTTTAAAGCGCTCATCAATTTTTACGATTTTCAGGATTTTTTTTAGCTTTAACGATCGCCACCTGCTTTTACCGGCACGCCTGAGACACGAAAGCTGCGCATAAAAAACAAAGAAGGTATCGTCTCCCGGACACCAGAGCTCAAACCAGAATTATGGGCCGGGCTCGACCGGGAGAGCTGAACGGAGGTTATGAACAGGTTTCAGGAGAAGATTAACCGGCGGGCCTCTTTTGCGTCCTGCAGGATCGGCCGGACACCGGTGAAAAAAGAACGGTATGAAGGGAAGGAATGCCGGTGATCTCTTGTACGGATTCTCTCCAAAGACCCTACTTACCCGTAAGAATCGGTGATCTTTCGTACCGATCTCCGGCCCGGTAATTCCGGTTTTTCCGGATGGTCGACCTGTGTTCCGTCAGTCCCGGGGAGCTGGTATCGTGGTCTTCGTTGTTTCCCCCGGGCGCTGCCGGTCCCGTGACCCGAGAACGAGAGAAATGGCTGCAAGGAGCTCTTCCCGTCCCGACGGCTTGACCAGGTAACCCTCCGGCCCGAGTTCCCGGATCCTTTTGACGGTTCGGTCATCTTCCCGGGCTGTAAGTATAATGACCGGTATCCGGTGTCTCTCCCGTATCCTCCGGGCCGCTTCGATACCATCGATCTTCCCTGAGAGTGTGATATCCATGAGAATAAGATCGGGAAGCAGGGCGCCTCCGCACCGCTCCACTGCTTCTTCCCCTGAGGAGACCGGTTCGGTGATCCGGTATCCTTTCCGTACCAGGAACTCCATCATTTCGAGTGCGATCAGGCCTTCGTCTTCTACGATCATGACGAGTGCCCCGGACTGGCAGTTCACATTTCTGATTTGATGATGAAATCATAAAGAAGCAGGGTTCGTGGCAACTGGTACCGGAGAAATGAAAACAGCCGGATTTGAAGGGCTGGAAACAGGAAGCGGGCCTGGATAGTTCACCCTCCTCCCGGGATCGTGCAAAGGCCCGGCTGCGAGAGAGTGATGGACAGGCTGGAGCCCCGGAATGACCGTGCGGGCAGTCCGGACCGCGGGCAGGACACTCATTCCCCGTCTTCCCGGTTCCGGAACGGCGGGGAAAAACCTGCCATGACAATGGGTTTTTTGCCCCCAAACGATCCATCTCTGGAATAGTGCGCATGCCAGGATCCTTTCCATGATCTCTGTACTCTACGTCGACGACGAACCCACGCTCCTGGAAGTCTGCAAGATTTTCCTCGAACGAAAGGGTGAATTTGCAGTCGATACGGAGACCTCGGCCCTGAAGGCCATCGAGAGCCTGAAACACCGGCACTACGATGTAGTCGTTTCCGATTACCAGATGCCCGAGCTGGACGGTATCGGTTTTTTAAAGCGTTTCCGGCTGGAGCACCCGACGCTCCCGTTCCTCATCTTCACCGGAAAAGGGCGCGAGGAGATCGCGGTCGCTGCCTACGAGAACGGCGCCGATTTCTACATCCAGAAAGGGGGCAACCCGGTCGCCCAGTTCGCCGAGCTTTCCCACAAGATCCGGAAGGCGTTCGAGCAGCGGGCAGCGGAGCGGGCACTTGCCGAGAGCGAGACCCGTTTCCGGGCACTCATCCAGAACACTTCCGATATCATACGGATCCTGGGTCACGATGGCCGGATCGTGTACGATTCGCCCGCCGCGTCCCGCATTCTCGGGTTCCCGGAACAGTTTTTCATCGGGAAGGACCCGCTGGACTTTATCCACCCGGAGGACAGCGGGCGGGTGACTGCAGACCTCGGCCGTGTGCGGGACCTGACGAATCCGGGCACGCCCACGGAGTTCCGGATCCGCAGGGCGGACGGGGAATATGTCGAAGTCGAATCGGTGGCGTTGAACCTCTTCGGGACCCCGGGGATCGATGGAATCGTTGTCACCACCAGGGTTATTGCCGAACGGAAACGGGCTGAGCGCGTTTTCCGCGAGAGCGAAGAACGGCTCCGCGACCTGTACGACAATGCGCCGAACGCCTACTATTCGGTCGACACGTGCGGCTGCATAACCCGGTGCAACCGCCAGGCCTGTGCAATCCTCGGGACCAGCTGTGAAGAGATCACCGGGAAAAAAATCTCGGAGGTTTTTGCCGTTGGTGACGGGCTGGATTGCAAAGCCCGGCAGATCCTGGACGGCATCGGCAGGGGCGGAACAACCCGCGGGGAGCTGCAGGTCAGGCGTGCCGGCCAGAGCCCGATCTGGATCAACTTCACGGTCAACGCCATCCGGGACGTGTCGGGCGCTGTCACCGGCAGCCGGGTTATCGCGACCGACATCACGGACCGGAAGGCCCTTGAAGAGGAGCTCCGGAAGAAGAACGAAGACCTCGGCGCCTCGTTCGAGGAACTGACCGCAGTCGAGGAGGAGCTCCGGCAGAACACGGAAAACCTGGTCGCTAGCCAGCTGCTCCTGCAGGCGGGCGAAGCGAACTACCGGACCCTCGCGGAGAATATCCCCGGCATCGTGTACCGGCTCCCGGCGCAGGAAGGATCGCCGGCGCAGTTCTTCAACCCCACGCTCACCCACCTGACCGGCTACCGCCCGGAAGAACTGGAGCCCGGGACGCTCTCGCCCCTGGTCTCCATCATGCTGCCCGAAGACCGGGAACGGGCGATCCGGACCGTTGAGGCCGGCATCCGGACCGGTAAGCCGTTTGTCGCGGAATACCGCATCCGGGCAAAGGATGGATCGGTCCGGTATTTCATCGAGCGGGGACGCCCCGTCAGCGGGGCGGATGGATGGTTCGCAGGTATCGACGGGATCATCGATGACGAAACCGACCGGAAACAGGCCGAAGGCGATCTTGCCGAGAGCCGCCGGGCATTCGACACCCTTATCGCAAACCTGCCGGGCATGGTCTACCGGTGCCGGAACGACCCGGACTGGACCATGGAATTTGTCAGCGGCGGATGCCGCGAGCTGACCGGGTACGACCCCGCAGAGCTCGTCGGCAACCGTGCCGTGGCGTACGGCTCGCTCGTTTTCCCCGAAGACCGGGATGCCGTCTGGGAACAAGTGCAGGATGCCGTCGTGAACCGGGGACCGTTCCAGATGGCCTACCGGATACGCGACCGGGCCGGCCTGACCCGGTGGGTGTGGGAGCAGGGCCGCGGGATCTTCGACGACACCGGAAACTTCCGGGTCCTGGAAGGATACGTCGCGGACATCAGCGGGCACCGGCATGCCGAGGACGCGCTCAGGATGACGAACCGGAAGCTGCAGCTCCTCTCCGGCATCACCCGCCACGACATCCAGAACCAGCTCACGACGCTCCGGGGGGCCCTGGCGCTCGTCGGCCACGAGCATCTCGATCCGGAATCGAAAAAACTGATCGAGACTGCGGAGAAGGCGGCCGGAACGATCGGAAGCCAGATCGAGTTCACGAAGGAGTACGAAAACCTCGGTGTCAAGGAGCCCCGTTGGCAGGACATAGCGGGGGTCTTCCGCTCCGCCGCCCGCCACTTCCTCATGTGCGATGTCATGCTCGAACTCCCGGCAGAGGGATACGAGATCTACGCCGACCCGCTCCTTGAAAAGGTGTTCTACAACCTCATCGACAATGCCTTCCGGCACGGCGGTGATATCAGCCGCATCTCCCTCTCCGTCACACAAACCGGCGGGAAACTCGTGATCACCGTAGAGGATGACGGGCAGGGCGTTCCGGACGCGGACAAGCCGCTCATCTTCGATCAGGACTTCGGGAGGAATACCGGCCTCGGCCTCTTCCTCTCGCGTGACATCCTTCTGATCACGGGGATCTCGATCGCGGAGAACGGGAAGTACGGCGAGGGCGCCCGGTTCGTGATCACCGTGCCGGAGGGGGCGTTCCGGCCCTTGGCGGTTAAACAGAATTCTTGACCGTACGATCCTGAACCGATCGTCGCCCCTTGTCTTGCGTTCATCATCGTGTCCGGAAAACGAAGACGCCCTATACATTCATATTACAGTGCGGAGCATTCTCAATCACGGGCAAGACCAGGTCCGGGGAGAATTCCACATGAAAGATACGGGGGCTGAAAAATCCTGCATCGAAGCGGATTTCCTTGATAACGCACTGGTGATGATCGCAGTACTTGGAGGGAACGGCCGGGTCCTCTCCTGGAACCATGCTGCCGAGACCATCACGGGATATTCGCAAAAGGACGTGGTCGGGAGCAACGCGGTCTGGAAATCACTCTACCCGGAGAAGGAGTACCGCGACAGTATAACGCAGAAAATTTCAGGCATCCTGAAGACGAAAAATTCCTTCGAGAATTTCGAAACCACCATCCGCACACGTCTTGGCGATACCCGTACCATACTCTGGAACACCAAAAAACTGGGAAAGGACGCGGCATCGCATGCCATCGCGGTCGGGATCGATGTCACGGAAGAGCGGGAGGCCATGGGATTCCGGAACAGCGTCATCGAAAATGCCTCTATCCTCATTGCAGTCCTCGATCCCGAGGGGACGATACGGGTCTGGAACAAGGCGGCCGCGATGATAACCGGCTATTCGCCCGCCGAGGTCATCGGGCGCCGCGACATCTGGAAGAAGCTCTATCCCGATCCTTCGTACCGCCGCATGATAACTGACCGGATCACCCGGATCATCGCCGAGCAGGATTATTTTGAGAACCTCGAGACCACGATAAGGATGAAGACCGGCGACGAACGGATCATTTCCTGGAATACCCGGCAGATCGGATCGGGCGGGATCTTCCATGAGATAGCAATAGGAAGGGATATCACCGAACAGCGGAAGGCGGAGGAAGCACTGGTCGCCTACATGACAGAGATGACCATGCGGCTGAAACAGCCGGTCGGGATCATGAGCACTACGCTCCTCGAATCGGCCGGACTGGTAAAACAGGGCATTCTCTCCACGGACGAAATTATCACCGTCTTCGAAACCCAGGCCCGGAACGCGAAGCAGATCGAGGCGAACATCCAGGAGTTCCAGTCAGCAATCGTGGAGAAGAACCGGTCGATCCCAGAAGCGTACCGGACGTTCCTCAACGGGTGATACCATGAAGGATATCATCGACGCACAGGAGCTGGAGAAGAAGAACATCTTTCTCCTCCTCTCGTCACCCGAGACGATCCGCGAGCGCAACATCGAGGTCATCAGGGAAATTTCAGGGCGGGGCTACCATACCATTGTCATCACTACGAACTTTCCGTACAGCATCCTTTCAAAACTGTATACCCAGAGCGGAATCCTGCCGGAGAGCATCTCGTTCATCGATGCGGTCACCCGCAACTCCCTCGGGAGTGCCGAAAATATTCCCGGAGTGGTCCGGTACATCAACAATCCTTCCAACCTGACCGATATGGGCATAGCGGTCACCGAAGTGCTCAGGGAGCATTCTGACAAGAAGGTGTGCATCATGTACGACTCCGTCAGTACCATGCTCATCTACCTCTCTTCCGCAAATATCTCGAAGTTCATACACTTCGTCACCAACAAGCTCCGTCTTATGGAAGTGTCCGGGGTATTCCTCGCGGTAGAGAAGGGGCTCGACCCTATGCTGATGACCCAGCTCACGACGTTTGTCGACCGGGTCATAGAGGCGGATCCGGCTCAGTGAGAACCGGCAGAGACCGCGATCCCCGGCCGGCGGCTCCGGCCTCTTCGCCAATTTTTCCTTGCAGATCAGCAAACCGAATATTTATTAGCCGGGCCGCTGGCATATTTCAACAAAAGACCTACCCCGGCACGTCCGGCACGTGCAGGAGGATGATCCTTTGGTTTCCGATCCTGGCAATGCATTCCGTAATCAGTCCTCCGGCGCTCACGAGGAAAGACCGGAGCAGCTCCTTTTTGTCCGGCTGGCGGTCGGTTCGGCCCTCCTTGCCGCGGCCGTATCTGT
The DNA here is from genome assembly GCA_035622795.1 of Methanoregula sp. Classification (GTDB taxonomy): domain Archaea; phylum Halobacteriota; class Methanomicrobia; order Methanomicrobiales; family Methanospirillaceae; genus Methanoregula. Next base: position 13,372 of record DASPUR010000099.1, read on the forward strand.
TCTCGGGCTCATTTCGGGCCACTACGGGCTGACGGTCCCCGGCGGGACCGGCCCGAACACGCGGGCAATTGCCCTCAGTGCAGCCCTTGCCTGGATCATTCTCGGGAGCATACTTGCGTACAGCGCGGCCCGGCCGGTCGGCCGGGCGGCCCGGCTGGCAGCCCAGGCCGTACTTGTCGTTATCGCCGCCGTCACCGCGACCGAGTTTGTCTTCAGCATACTGGGGGGCCATTTCGTCGTCGAGGTGCTATTTGTCCAGGCCGGCACCGCCATCCTCGGGCCGCTGTCCCAACCCATCTCCCCTGCTGCGGCCGGCCTCGCAGCCCTTTCGGCAACTGCACTTGCGATCCTCCTGTGGCCCCCTGACGATACCGGACGCGGGGCATGGCGCACCGCGATGAGCCTCCCCGGGATCGCGATCGCGCTGGTCAGCTTAACCTTCTTACTCTCCTTTGCGTACGGCAACCCGTTGCTGTACGGGACCCGGTATATTCCGATTGCTTTCCCATCGGCCCTCGCCGCGTTTTTTACCGGTATTGCGCTCGTCGCTGTCGCCGGTCCCGGGGCAGCCCCGGTACGGTACTTCATCGGGGACACTGTCCGGGCCCGGCTCCTCCGGGTCTTCATTCCGCTCGTCGCAGCCATCATCTTCCTTGAGAACGTCGCCTTTGCCGGTCTCTCCTCGGTGTTCGGTATCCGTGATGCGGTCCTCCTCTCGGCATCCCTCGTGGTCTTCCTGGTCGCGACCGCGTACTTCGTTGCACGTTTCTCCGGCAGGATCGGAAGAGAGCTCGAAGAAGCCGAAGGGGCACTGGCGAAGAAGAACGAAGACCTTGCGAACATTAACGAGGAACTCCTGGCAACGGGCGAGGAGCTCCGGCAGACCAATGACGAGCTCGTTCTCCATGAGCGCAAACTCTCCCGCCAGAACGAGGACCTGAACGCGATTAACGAAGAGCTGACATCGACGCAGGAGGAGCTCCGGCAGACCATCGACGACCTTACCCGGATGGAAACCGTTCTCCGGAAGAGCGAAGAACGGTTCCGGTCGGTGCTGGATTCGTCACGGGACTTTATTTACCGGCTGAACCTGCAGACCGGCATCTACGAGTATGTCAGCCCCTCCGTCAAAAATGTCCTTGGGTATACATGGGAGGAGTTTAATGCGCTCGACCCCGGGGTTGCAATGGAGACTGTCCACCCCGATGATCTCGCGGCAGTGAGTACGGGGCTTGAGAGCCTTGCTTCTACCGGTACTGCAGAAATGGAATACCGCCTGCGCACAAAAAACGGGGATTACCGGTGGATCGCCAATTCCCTCTCGGTCGTAAAGGACAGCATGGGTCAGCCGCTGTACCGCGGCGGCAGCGTGCGCGACATAACCCGGCGCAAGGCGGCGGAGGATCAGATCCAGGCAACCCTGCAGCGGTTCTATCTCATACTTGCGGGCATGCCGTACGGGATCCTGCTCGTCACGGATGAGGATCGTGTCGAATTTGCCAACCAGGCGTTCTGTGATATCTTCGGCCTCACGGACTGCCCGGAGACGCTTGCGGACCTCACCGCGGCCAAAATGATGGAGAAGATCCGCCCGGCGTACCGGGGCCCCGATGCAGCTCTTGCCCGGATCAGTGAGATCGTCAGCAGCGGCGAGGCTGTTTTCGGCGAGAATGTCCCCATGAGCAGCGGGCGTTTCTTCCTTCGGGATTTCCTTCCTGTACGGATAGGCGAAAAAAAGTACGGACGCCTCTGGATCCATGTCGATATTACCGCCCGCAGGAAAGCCGAGGAAGCTCTTGCGGAAAGCGAGGCCCGGTTCCGGCTCGCGCTGAAGAATGCGCCGGTCTCGGTTGCCATGCAGGACAGAGACCTCGTGTTCCGGTGGGCGTACAACCAGCGCACGTGGAACCCCGACGAGATTTCCGGGAAGTCTGATACAGACCTGTTCGCCCCGGAAGATGTGGAATGGCTCGTTCCCCTCAAGCGGAAGGTGATTGAGACCGGAAGCGAGGTTCGTGTGGAGAACTGGGTGACCAGCAACGGGAGACGGATGTACCTCGATCTCTATATCGAGCCGCTCCGGGATGCATCAGGAAAGATCGCCGGGATTGGAATCGCGGCAGTAGACCTCACGGAGCTCAGGCTTGCAGAGGACGCACTCAAAGAGAGCAGCGAGAAATACCGGAACCTCTTCATGAACATGACCGAGGAGGTCCACTTCTGGAAACTCGAACGGGACGAGGAGGGGCGGATCGCGACCTGGCGGCTCGTGGATGCAAACCCCCCGGCCCTGAAGACCTGGGGAAAGACCCGGGAGGAAATTGTAGGGAAGACCACCGATGAGATCTTCGGGCCGGGCGCGACCGGGCACTACATGCCGGTCGTTCAGAAGATCATGGCCGAGAGAGTCCCGCACTCATTCGAGGACTACTTCCCCAACCTCGATAAGTACTTCCGGTTCACGAGCGTACCGTTCGGTGAGTTTTTCATCACGACCGGTGCCGATATTACCGGCATCAAGAAGGCGGAGATCGAGCTCAGGAAGAAGAATGACGACCTCGGCGCCCTCAACGAGGAGCTCACCGCAACCCAGGAAGAACTCCACCAGAACCTCGAAGAACTCAGCGTGAGGGAGGAGAATCTCAGTAAGGCCCTCGCGGAAAAAGAAGTCCTCCTCTCCGAGATCCACCACCGGGTCAAGAACAACCTGACGGCGTTCATCTCGCTCCTCAGCCTCGAGGGGTCTACCGAAGAGACGGAGGCCGGCAGGCTCCTCAAGCTGGATCTCCAGAACCGGGCACGGAGCATGGCGCTCATCCACGAGACCCTGTACAAAACCCGCATGTACGACGAGGTCGACATGGGGATCTACCTAGCCACGCTCGTGGAGCAGATCGCCAACACGTTCAGGACCGGGCGGCCGGTGAAGACCGTTGTCGATGCCCACGGTGTCATGCTCGACATCCCGAGGGCAACCCCGGCCGGGCTCATCGTGAACGAACTTGTGACGAACTCGCTCAAGTACGCCTTCCCCGCAGCATCAGGAATAAAGAAGGGGAAGGGACCAGCTGATACTATCACCGTCGCCCTCGCGAGAAACGACGGGGAGTACGTGATGACCGTGAAGGACAACGGCACCGGCCTCCCCTCGGGGTTCGACATCGAAACAACCCAGACACTCGGCCTCAAGCTCGTCAATTTCCTCGCGCGCCACCAGATGCGGGCGAAGATCGAAGTCAACCGGCAGAACGGGACTGAGTTCGTGTTCCGGTTCAGGGAAAAGAGCGCATAAGCCCCCCGGGCCGATCGAAGATTTCCCCGGGAATGGTACCAGTCCTGAACCTCTCCAGTCAGAACATTTTTTATATTACATCATACTATTCTGTGTACTACCATATTTTTTACCGGTTTATTTACAAAGCGTCGGGGGGGCGGCGTACGACACCATCCAGCCAGACAAATCCTGCCCGGGATTCGCCTGAAAAGGTACCTGCCAGCCGATGCCCCGGCACGCAGAAGCGGAAGGAGTCCGACCTCATCGCCAGCAACCGGAAACTCACGCTCCTCACCCAGATGCTCTTCACCGCCTATGCGGAGCTCCAGCAGGCCAACGATGCCCTCACCGCAGCCAACAAAAAACTCCGGCAGACCGAAGACGAGCTCCGGAAGGCAAACAGCGGGGTGACTGAAGAGAAGAAGGTCATGACCCGGCAGCGGGACCGTATCAGGAACCTGCTCGACATCGCGGGAGTCATGATCCTTGCGCTGGACAAGGAAGGAAACGTCACACTGATAAACCGGCGCGGGTGCGAGATCCTCGGCTAC
>DASPUR010000100.1:0-4294 GCA_035622795.1 Methanoregula sp.
CGTTTACCGATACGGGGTACGGGTATCCTGCCCCGTCGTCCTGTTACTGGGACTTTGGGGACGGGATGACCAGCCTCCTTGCAAACACATCGCACCAGTACATCTCCTCCGGGTTATACAATGTCAGCCACCGGGTGACCAGCCCAAGCGGCACCGTATGGGTGAACCGGACCGGATATATCCTGGTATCCTGATCGCGTTTCATAGGAGGATGATGAATACCGGGGGACGCGGTAACCCATAAAAATATATTCCTATTGAGTAAAATATATACTCAATTGGTCAATTATATATTGTCTCTCTTCCTAGACAGTAACGAAGTGATCGCACCATTGAACAGCTGCCCGGAGTCCCTACGCTGCCAGGCATCCGCAATGACAGTTTTCCAGCGGGATTATCCGGATCGCATCAGAAATTCCTGAATATTATGGACTTCACAGTATGACGGATAACAAAGCAGGCTCACTTATGGGAAAACTGCGGTCCTGGGCCCTGGACCCGGAGGACGATGAAGAGGACCCGCTTCCGGAGATCAGCCTTCCGGGTGCACAGGAGTCCCCGGCACCGCCCCCCCTGCAAAATACACGTCAGGCCACTGTTTCCGGTGTTTCGGCCGGAGCAAAGAACGGTCGCCCCGGCGCGCAGTCTGGTTTTCACGGGCTCCGGTCCCTGCTGGTTGATGAGGAAGAGGCGGCCGGAGAACCGGCCCGGCCTGCAGGTCATGCCTCCGAACCCGGTGCGCAGCCGCCTCCAACCCTTCCGGTACTGTCTCAGGTTGCTGCGGGACCTGCACCGGCCCCGGTTGTTACCCCGGTGGCCAGGCCTCCCTCCGGCCTGCAGAAGCTCCTGTCCATCTTCTCCCCCCCGAAACATGCCGATATCACTACCCTGGCGTTCGATCCCGGCGAGACGTCCATCCCCTCGCTCGAAGGAGCCCTGCGGGATGTCAACATTACGTACACGATCGAGCCACCCTACCAGTATGTCCATATCGAATATATCCGGGAGGAGGGGGGGCTTGTCTACAGCATCGTAGAACCGCAGCTGAGCGAAGACGAAAAAAATGCCCTCCGGATCATCGAGAACGCGTTCGAGAAGCTCGTGAGCACCAACGTGGAACTCATCGATGCCACCCAGCGCGAGAACTACCTCCACGACCGGTTCTACTCCCTCATGCACATCTTCGGCCTCAAGCTGGACGATGTCCAGAAACAGCGGATGTTCTTCCACCTGAAGAAGAATTACCTCGGGTACGGCAGGATCGACACCCTGATGAAGGACAAGTACATCGAAGATATCAGCTGTAACGGCTCGAACATGAACATCTATGTCCAGCACCGGACCTATGGCTCCATCCGGAGCAACGTCCAGTTCGGGGAAGTCGAGCTCAACAACTTCGTCCTCAAGCTCGCACAGGTCAGCGGGCGCCATATCTCGCTCCTCCAGCCGATCCGGGACCTGACCCTCCCGGACGGGAGCCGTGCCAACATCACGCTCGGCGGCGAAGTGACCAAGAAGGGTTCGACATTCACAATCCGTAAGTTCCGGGCGAACCCGATCTCCTCGATCGAGCTGATGGATTACGGGTCGATCGATGCGCAGCAGCTCGCCTTCACCTGGATCCTCATGGAGTACAAGCGGTCGATCCTCGTATCCGGGGGAACTGCGACCGGTAAGACCACGTTCCTCAACGTCCTGTGCAGTTTCATCCCGCCCGAATACAAGATCGTCTCCATCGAGGATACTGCGGAACTGAACCTTATGCACCCGAACTGGATCCAGTCCATCACCCGGACCGGGTTCGGCACCGCCGAGACCAGCGCGAGCTCGGTCTCCGGCATGGGGGGAGGCGGGTCGAAATCGCCGGGAGACATCTCGCTCTACGATCTCCTCGTCGCTGCCCTCCGGCAGCGACCGGAGTTCATCATTGTCGGTGAGGTCCGTGGTGGCGAGGCTTTCACCCTCTTCCAGGCGATTGCCGTCGGTCATGCGGCGCTGGGCACGATCCATGCCGGGTCCATGGACGAACTCCTCGCCCGCGTTGAATCGAACCCGATGAACGTGCCCCGGAGCCTCCTCTCGAACCTCGACCTCGTCATCTTCCCAATGCACATCAAGAAGGGTGAGCGCTCGATGAGAAGGATTGCAAACATCGTCGAGATTCTCGAACTCGACCGCGACAAGGGAGACCTCATCACCAACACGGTATTCAAATGGGCCCCGGACGTTGACGAGTTCCGGTGGCAGGGACGCAGCTTCCTCTTCGACCGGATCCGGGACACGTATGGCGTGAGCAAGGATAAGCTCAACCTCGAACTGGAAGACCGCACCCGGTTCATCAACTGGATGCAGAAGAACAATATCCGGGATTACGACGCTGTGACCCGGATGGTCCAGCTGTACTACCGGGACAAGGATGAGGTGCTGCGGATGATGAGCACGGGAATGGCAGCGTAGGTGTGGCTGGTTTTTCCTGTACGGGAGTGACACGGAGTTCTCTTGACCTCACCGGTCCCTGGTGTCAAATTACTGAAAGAACCCCGGAAATTCTTACCGCTGACATCTCCTGATCAGTTCAGAAACCGGTACCTGCACCGTGAAACCCGCCATCGCCCGAAACCAGTGGTCTCCTATGGATTACCTGTATACGATCCTGAAATTTGTCATTGGCGGAGGGATAATTGTCGGGGTCACCCTCATCGCCCAGAACACCGATCCGCGGTTCGGTGGCATTCTTGCCGCGGCCCCCATAACAACAACCATCGCCTTCCTTTTCGCATACTCGGAGACCGGCTCAGCGGTGACCCATCAGCTCGTCCTCGGGTCATTCTGGTTCGCGATCCCGACCGTGGTTTTTCTTTGTTTTCTGTATCTCCTGATGAACCGGCTTCCGTTTATCGACAGCCTTGCTGCTTCGTTCGGAATCTGGGTCCTTACGATACTCATCGCTGTCAGGCTGCTTCCCGCGGGCTAGAATACCCTGAGACCTGCATAACGCTCCGGTCATGCATCAGAAACGATCAATTTATTAAGGCCCGAATTTCCACAGGAAATCAAGGGGTATCTATATTTTTCAATAGTTTCTCTATAGTCAGATCCCTCCCGGGGTGGATCGCCGGAGTCGGAAAGTAAATTGTGGGTTTACCAGGGAAGATCTGTGGTTCTCCATGTCGACCAGCGAAATGGTTTTACGTGAGAACGGCTAGTAACCAGCAGCAGTAGCAATACTGTTAACGAGGAGATCATGGCTGAAGGAAGATTTGAGAGGAGAAACCCGAGGAACTTCGGGGGACCCCGCGAGATGACGAAAGTGACCTGTTCAGACTGTGGGAAGGAATGTGAGGTCCCGTTCAAGCCCACGGAAGGCCGGCCGGTGTACTGCCGGGAGTGCCTGCCAAAGCACCAGAAACCCCGGTACTGATCATCTCTTTTTCCCTGCCGGGATGCTGCTCCGGCACGCGGGGCATCCGGCGCCCGCATTTATCTGCTGTACCGGGAGGAAGGTCCCGGAACAATATTGAAGTGCCCGGGGTACGAAAGGTACAGGTACGTCCATGAAGGAACCGGTGCCCGGCACGGCAGATATCGCTCATGTCAAGGAGCAGACCGCCCGGCTCTCCGTCATCTCGAATACAGGGCTCGTTGTCCTGAAGTTCTCCGTCGGCCTCGCCATAGGCTCCGTAAGCATAATCTCGGAAGCGATCCACTCCTCGATGGACCTCCTCGCAGCGGTAATCGCGTTTTTCTCCGTGAGGAAATCCGCCGAACCACCCGACGCCGGCCACTCTTACGGGCACGGAAAATTCGAGGACATCTCCGGCCTCATCGAAGCGGTCCTCATCTTCATCGCCGCTGTCCTGATCATACAGGAAGCGGCCGGAAAACTTCTCACCGGGGGGACGGAGGAGCAGATCCTCGGATCCCCCGACCTCCTCATCGCGGGTATCGCGATCATGGCGCTCTCGGCGACTGCCAACTGGTACGTCTCCGGACGGCTGATGAAGGTCGCAAAGGCATCTGATTCCATCGCGCTCGAGAGCGACGCGTGGCACCTCCGGACCGATGTCTATACATCACTGGGAGTCTTCTCCGGCCTCGTCCTCATCAGGCTGACGGGGATCACCATTTTCGATCCCCTCTTTGCTATCGGTGTCGCCATCGTCATTCTCAAAGCAGCGTACGATCTCACTGTGCGGTCGTTTGCCGACCTCATCGACCATTCCATCCCGGCGGAGGACGAAGAACGCATACGGGCGATCATCTCCGGCCACTCGGGCGACTATGCCGGGTTCCA
>DASPUR010000101.1:0-6056 GCA_035622795.1 Methanoregula sp.
TAAGGGCCCCTGCAGCACAGCCGGGGATTATCCAGAGGCTTGTCGAACGGAGGCTTACGAACGTGGAATTACGAACCATCTTTTTTATTCTCCTTGCGGTCTGTGCTCTCGCCCTGATCCTGTTCTTCCTTTTCCGGGGACGGGCAGGAAAGACCGGCGGGAAAGCGAAGAAAGGGCAACCGGCCGGGGCGGGGGCCACGCCCGTGCCGGACGATCGTTCCCGTGCTACCGTGGTTGAAACTCCGGCTGCGCAACCGGAGGGACCCCCCCCGCCGGGTCACGCGGACTCCCCGGTCCGGTTCCCCCCATCGCTCGAACGCAAGTTTACCGGTGCTGAATGTATCGGCGAGGGCGGGCTTGCACGGGTGTTCCGGGCAGAGAACGCAAAGACCGGCATTCTGGTCGCAGTCAAGGTACCGGTCAGGTTCGACGAGACGACAGGTACACATTTCACCCGTGACATCACGCTCTGGGAGCGCCTCGTGCACAAAAATATCATCCGGATGTACTCGTATAATATCCTGCCAATCCCGTATATCGAGATGGAATACGCACCTTCCTCCCTCGCGGCGGTAAAGTTCCCGGTGAGCGAGGAGAGGGCTCTCGGGATCATCGCCGGTGTAGCGCACGGGCTGGCCTATGCCCACGGGCTTGGCATCGTGCACCGGGACATCAAGCCCGAGAACATCCTCATCGCTTCCGACGGCACACCAAAGATAACCGACTGGGGACTGGGGAAGGCGATCGGGGACCCGCGGCAGTCGGTGATGATCAGTTTCTCCCCCGCATATGCGGCACCGGAACAGATTGACCCGCAGCGGTTCGGGAGGCCCGGGCCGCAGACCGACATCTACCAGCTCGGCGTTCTCCTTTTTGAGATGCTCACGGGCACGGTCCCGTTCTCTCAAATAGGGTTCAGCGATATGAACCACGCGATACTCTCCGAAGAGCCGTCCGTCCCGTCCTGGGAAGGGAAGCGGCTCGACCAGATCCGGGCGGTGATCGCCCGCTGCCTTTCGAAGAGGCCGGCAGACCGGTTTGGATCGGTAGCCGAATTCCTTGCAGCCCTTGGACTACCGGAGACCGGGGAGTAAGGAGGGAAACGGTCCCGCTGCCCGATCAGGCACTTATCCCGGGGCGACCGGGCCGTCGCGCTGTTCATGGCCCCTCATCCAGGAGAGGATGGCCGCGAGCACCATGAGGCACACCGACGATGCGAGCGCAGCGTCGATCCCGTGGACGAACTCCGCGGCTACATTCCCGGACAGGTTCGTGGTGCCGATAAATATCTCGAACGCAACGAGCCGGGGAATGGAGGCAGAAGCGACCGTGATGGCGATGATGAAACTTCCCAGGATCCCTATGTTCTGCACGGTCCGCAGCACCCCGGATATCCCGCCGTACGAGCCGGGCCGGGCGTGAGCCATCACCGCGCTGTTGTTCGCAGGGAAGAACATCGCCGACCCGATGCCCGATACCCCGGAGGCGGCAAGGACGACCAGGTACGACGTCCCGGGCCCGAGCGAGAGATAGATCAGGGTCGCAAGGATGAGGACTGCAGCTCCGGAGGTGGCAACGATGCGGGCTCCGTACCGGTCCGCCATCCTTCCCATGAACGGCGAGAGGAGACTGCCGGCTATGTATCCCGGCATGAGGAGAAGCGCCGCATCGAGCGGGCTTAAGGCCCGGACGCCCTGGAGGTACATGGTGATCAGGAACACGACCGCGAGGTAGCCGAGGCTCAGGAAGAACGCGGCAAGCAGGGAGTACTTCAGGATCCGGCTCCGGAGCGAGGCGAAATCGATGATGGGGGCTTTTGTCCGGAACTCCCACAGGAGAAAAACAAGCCCTGCCGCCACGCCGGCAGCGGTGACTGCCCCGTTGAACCCGTTCGGGCCCTGGCCTGCAAAATCAACGCCACCGTACGCGATGAGTGTCAGCGACGAGCCGAGAAGGAGCATGCCGGGGATATCGAGGACCGCATTCGTCCTGACGTTCTCCCGGACATACCGGAGACCGAGCGCGGTCGCGATGATCCCGATCGGTACGTTTATGAAAAATATGTACTCCCAGCCGACAAATGTCGTGATAACCCCGCCGAGGACGATCCCGAGCATCGCCCCGCTTGTCCAGCCGAGGGAGATGTAGCCGAACGCAGCCCCCCGTACGTTTGCAGGGAAGGTATCGGCAATGATCGCCCCGCTGTTGGCCTGCATGAGCGCACCCCCGAACGCCTGGATCGCCCGCGAACAGACAAGCAGCGGAACCGAGGGGGAGAAACCGCAGAAGAGGGAACCGGCCGTGAAGATCCCGAAGCCGGCGTTGAACATCCTGCCCCTCCCGTAGATATCGCCGAGGCGCCCGAGCTGGGTAGTGCAGACCGCTACAACGAGGAGGTAGACAAGGATGATCCAGAGCGTGCTGAGAAGATCCGCGTGCAGTCCCTGCGATATGCTGGGAAATGCAAGGATGACGATCGTGCTGTCGAGCGAACCCATCAGGGTCCCGAGCATAAGGATGGAGATGATGATCTTCTGCCGCGCGTCCATTTCCTGACGAAACTATGGCCGGTGAAGGCTGATGTAGATATCGATGAGGGTTATGTTCCGGATGGTTGCGGCCTTCAATGCGGGGAGGGGCCATGGCAGCTGGCGGTTGTGCGGGGATTTCCCGGTGATGAACGGCTGCCACTACGGGTCCTCACCCGGGAATCCGGACAGATGGCAGCATATTTTTAACGGGTACCGACATGTTTGTTGTACAGGAACGGACTTCCGGAACAACCGGGAGCAGGAGAAGGTATTCCAGAATGCAGATGATCATCGGCGGGAAGGAGACCGGTTCTTCCGGCGGGGGGGATTTTTCAGTCAGGAACCCGGCAACGGGCGAGGTGATCGGGACGGCCCCGGCCGGGACCGTTGACGATGTCGGTGCGGCGGTGGATGCTGCACGGGATGCAGGCGCGGGCTGGGCGGCAAAGACCGTCCGCGAACGGGGGATCATCCTCTTCCGCGCCGCGGCGGTAGTGCGGGAGAAGCACCAGGATCTCGCCCGGCTTCTGACCATGGAGCAGGGAAAACCTCTCCGCGAGGCGACCGACGAGGTCCGGGGGTTTGCCAATATCTTAGAGTTTTATGCCGGTATCTCTGCATCGCAATACGGGGAGGCAGTGAGACTCGGGGCCGCCGGCGACTGCATGGTCGTCCGGGAGCCGCTCGGGGTCTGCGGGGCGATCATCCCGTGGAACATGCCGGTCCTCATCATGGGATGGAAGACCGGGCCCGCGCTCCTTGCCGGAAATACCCTCGTCCTCAAGCCTGCCTCGACAACCCCGCTCACGAGCCTGAAGCTTGCCGGCATCCTCGGGGACGCGGGCCTGCCGCCCGGGGTCCTGAACATGGTGACCGGCAGCGGCGAGGTTGTCGGCGAGGCGATTGCCGGAAGTCCCGGGATCAGCAAACTCTCTTTCACCGGCGAGGCGAAGACCGGGGAACGTGTCCGCGCGCTTGCCGCAGGCCATGCAAAGGAGCTCGTCCTCGAGCTGGGAGGTTCCGACCCGATGATCGTGATGGACGATGCCGACATCGGGAAGGCGGTCGATGGGGCGATCCGGGGCCGGTTCTACAATGCGGGACAGACCTGCACCGCGGTAAAGCGACTCTATGTCCACGAGAGGATCGCCGATGCCTTCAACCGTGCCCTCAAGGCACGCATCGAGGCACTCTCAGTGGGAAACGGCCTGGGATCGAAGATCGACATGGGGCCTCTCAACAATCCTGCACAGCGGGACCGTATTGCAGAACTTGTTGAAGGAGTCCGGCAGAATGACGAGGGGATTGTCGTCACCGGCGGCTGCCCGCTCAAGGGCCGTGCCTTCGAGGGGGGGTATTTCTACCGGCCCACCCTGGTCACCGGCGCCGCGCCGGGCGGCAGGCTCCTCCGCGAGGAGGTATTCGGCCCGGTCCTCCCCGTCACGGCATTCCAGGACCTCGGGGAGGCGATCCGCGAGGCGAACGCGACCCGGTTCGGCCTCGGTGCATCGGTATGGACAAAAGATATCGGGACCGTCAGACGCGTCTTTTCCGAAGTGGACGCCGGAATAATCTGGGTGAACCGGCACCTCACCGTACCTCCCGAAGTCCCCTTCGGGGGCGTAAAGGAGAGCGGTTCCGGGCGGGAGAACGGGCAGCAGGCGTTCGAGAGCTATTCCCGCACCAAGACCCTTTTTCTCGGCTGGTAAAAAAAAAGAAAGAATTTTTTTTAATTATTTTCGTTTTCCGGCACGGGCCGCGATGAAGAGGAGACCGAGGGCTGCCAGCGGCGTTACCGGTGAGACCGGAGACCGCGTGGGAGCAGGTTGTGCCGGAGATACCGCTGATGGTAACGTGGCAGGGGGCTCTGCGGTGGCAGATGTTACCGGCACGATGGCGGTCGTCTCCGTTGTGCCAGCGGTGGCCGGCGGTCGCGAAGCGAGGAGGCTGAAGTGCGCAGAGCCGGTGACATCGATGGTCACACCGGTGACCGTCACGATGTACTCGTCCGGCTTCCACGCGGAAGTATCGACATCGAACGACCACCGGTTCAGTCCGTTCGTGCCGGGAGCAACCTTCACTACCCCTGAAGCCCCGGAGAACTCGCCGGACTGGCTTTTCGATGTCGGGGCGAACGACGACGATGTCACGGTTACACTCAGGGCGTCGCCGGAAACGAGATTGGTATCACCGGATATCGTGAATTTGTCGCCGACAACGTGGTCGGCGATGGGGTCGATGGTCGCACCGGGCACGCGGATCGTGAACGAAGCGGGAGCAAATGTGTCGTCGACATTCTGGGTGCTGATCGCCCGGACGAGGGCGTAGGCGGCATCAGGGGACTGGAGGCTTCCTCCGCCCGAGATCTGGAAGATCACCGTCCCGCCATTCCCGAGCTGCTGGTTGGTGATCTCCCCGGTCCCCGGGTCGTAGGTGATATCGAACCGGCCGTTCATCATCGGATGCTGGACCACGACAAAATACTGGCCCGGGGCGAGGTTCAGGGTATCGGCAGGCCGCAGTTCGAACGAGTACGTGTTGTCCTGGTTCACCGACACCGAGCTGACCTTGAGATAGTTCGGCCCGATGACCCATACCTGAAGACCCAGCTGGGGGTGCCCGGTGGCAATGCCGTTGATAAATACCGAGTCGCCGTTCGAAATAGTCGCGGTCGATGCCGTGCCGCTCCCGGGGCTCAGCGTGATCGCCGAGACGGGCAGAGAGACCAGCGGGAGCAGGAGGACTGCTCCCGTGACCATGAGGTATCGTATGATAAGAGAACAATCGCGGGACATGGGGGATAACCTGCGCTACCGGGTACTATGGTGAAAGGGTGCAAGAAATATTTGTTGTTTGCAGACCCGTTCTGATCCCTTGTCTCATTTTAGATCGGACAAAAAATCGCCTGCCCGGGCGTCGCTGTGCAGTCCATGCACGCACGCGAAAGAACCATCGGCGTACCGAGGCCGGATTGCGCGATATTTTTTAAAAGAAGTGAGTGGGAGGAGTAAGCCTCCTTTTGTTTCAAAGCGGCATTCAGCTGAAGCGCCAAACCCGGACAAAAGACCGGGCGTCTTTGTCTGTCCTGTTCTGGCTTGCACCCGCAGGGATTCGCCGTTTCACCGTATCCTGTCTTTTCTGGCTCAGCGGGTTACTCGCATGGTCGCCCATGCTTCTTGCCTTTCGGCTCAGCCGCGTTCATCGCAAAAAACAGGCCGTATCGTTTCTGTGCCATTGCCGTGACTCTCGCCACCCGTACTTGCGTACGGCTGCGTGCCCGGTGGGTGGGGGGACTTTCCTCAGCAGCGCGTTTTTGCGCCACCGTCGGCCGCTCTCTCCCTCTCCTGTTTGAATGGGTTGCCGGGGGTGATAAGCGCAGCGATGAGCAGAAACTCCTGAGTTGAAAATAAACAGGGTCATCCCCCTCCGGAAAAAATAATCGTGAGGGGGCAAGGGAGTAACCCTTCTCCCGAAAATGCGGGACATTCACCATTTCTAAAAAAAAATATTTTTCACCCGGATACA
>DASPUR010000102.1:0-12086 GCA_035622795.1 Methanoregula sp.
AAAGGGATCGTTAAACCCTCGAAGTTTTTCTAGTGCCCTAGTAGGTCCTGCGATATATAAAAAATTAAAATGGAAAACCTCAGGAAATGTCTCTAGATAAGTCCAATCATTTTAAAAAATATACATAATGATGTATTAAAAATCCGTCATAATCCTGAACTGGTCGATCTCTTCCCGGTTGAGCTGCTCGAGGAACTCGTCCGCGGCGTGCGAGACATCCTTCGACGCAGTGATGGCGCGGCCAACGACCAGAATGTCTGCCCCTGCCTTTAAGGCATCCTTCACGACATTGGTCCGGATCCCGCCCGCAGTAGCGACGAGGAGTTTCCCGCCGGCCGCCTTCTTGATCGCGGGGATGTCGCCCCAGGCATGGGCGGTGTCCTCGACATCGATCGCACGGTGGAGTTCCACGATGTCGGGCTTGACTTTCAGGTTCGCGACAACCTTGGCCGGGCTCTGGACGTTGAGCATGTCGATGATGGAATAAATTCCCACCTTCCGGGCCTCGGCGATCGCCTTCTCCATCGTGGAGGTGGGGGCGAGGCCGGAGATGACGACCGCGTCGGCGGTCGCGTCGGCTGCCATCCTCGCTTCGAGATTACCGGTGTCGAGGATCTTGAGGTCGGCGATGATGAACGCGTTGGGCTTGTACTTGCGGATCTCGGAGATGACCGAGAGGCCGAACTTCTTGACGAGCGGGGTCCCGGCCTCGATGATGAGGTGGTCGTTCTCCGGGAGTTCCTTCAAGACCGAGGCGACCTTCCCCATATCGACGAGGTCGAGGGCCACCTGGAGGTACGGCGGATCCCAGAGGCGCTGGACCTTGAAGCCCATGATCGCGTGGGTGCCGCGGTCCTTCTCGTGGAGGAGCGTCTTCTTGTCCGGGAAAGCGTCCATCGCGCGGGTGATGGCAAGCTTCGTCGCGCCGTAGTTGTACCGGTAGAGCTTGTTGAAGTCCTTCGCTGCCGGGTGGACGAATGCCGACGCGAGGATCACGAGTTTCTCGATGTCGGCATCGCCGAACGCGCCCTCCTCGACACTGTCTGCGACCGCCTTTGCAACCGCGGCCTGCACCGGCCCGAACATCTCGTTGACCTGGGGCATGGTCTTTAAGGTCACTTTCGGGATGACGAGGGTGACGGGCTTGGTCAGCAGGTTCGGGCGGACTACCGCGAGGAGCGGGGTGTGGCCGGCCGAGAGCTGCGAGATCGCGTTTGCAAACGCCGTACCGACCGGGCCTTCTTTCTCCCCCAGCAGCAGATCGATGTGCGCCAGTTCCGCGCCATCGCCAACAAGTGCTTCTCCGACTAAATACATGGAACTCTCCGTTATCCTGTTATTATGCAACGGTTAGCTATGATAAAGTTGCGAATTCTCCCGCCCGGCGCCAGCGTGTCGCCGGCCCCGGAAAAAAAGACCCTTCGTTCCCGCAAAAGAAAAACCGCAGCCTCCCGGCCCGTCAACTCTTTTCCTCCCGGTCCCGGTCGGCAAAGACTTCCTTTGCCGCAGCAAGGCCGTTGAGGGCGGCGGGGAAGCCGGCGTACACGCCCATCATCATGATCGTCTCCACGACCTCCCTGCGGCTGACCCCGACATTGAGGGCCGCGTGGAGGTGCACCCGGAGCTGCGGCCCGGCGGTCCCGAGCGCCGTCAGCGCAGCGACGACCGCGATCTCCCGGGACCGGAGGTCGAGGCCCGGCCGGCTGTAGATGTCGCCGAACGCGAACTCGATGACATAGTCCCCGAACTCCGGGGCGATGTCCCGGAGGCTCGCAAGTACTTTTTCCCCCGCTTCACCGTCAACTTCTTTCAGTTTTTCCCAGCCCCGCCGGAAACGTTCGCTCTTCTGCGTGTCCGCCATACCTTTCGTACTTCCGGGCAGGGATACAAAAGCCCTTCGGCCGGATCCGGGGTACTCCTGCAGCACGGGGCCTCTTCCCGTATCAGACGAGCAGCCGGCCCGACGATACGTGTACCGCATGGCCAGCGAGAAGAACCCGGTCGCCGAGCAGGGTGACCCGCACGCTCCCGCCCCGGGCCGAGCACTGGAACCCGTTCAGTTCGATCTTCCTGAGTCTCTCCCCCCAGTACGGCCCGAGGCAGCAGTGGGCCGAACCGGTGACCGGGTCCTCCGGGACGCCGACCGAGGGCGCGAAGAACCGGGATACGAAATCGAAATGCGGGAGGTCGGAGGCAGCGGTGATGATGATCCCGCGGGCCGGGATCCGTACAAGGGCGGCCATATCGGGCTCGAGGGCGCAGAGGTCCGCAGCGGACGGGAGCTCGGCAAGAATATCGAACCGGTTCCGGCCGACGAAGAGCGGAGTGACGCCCAGCGCCTCCGCGAGCCCGGGAACGGAGGCGGTGGACGTGACCGGCTCGGCGGGGAAGTTCAGCGTGATCCAGTCCCCGTCCTTACCGGCAGTCAGTTGTCCCGACCTGGTCTCGAAGGTGATGGCCGATTGCGGCTCCTCGCGGCCGGTAGCCCAGAGGACGAAGGCCGCGGCGAGCGTGGCGTGGCCGCACAACTCCACCTCCTTCTCCGGCGTGAACCACCGCAGCTCCCAGCATCCCGTGCCGCGGTGCAGGAACGCTGTCTCGGAGTGCTTCATCTCGGCGGCCACTTCCTGCATCCAGGCGGCATCGGCCGGTCCCTCCGTGATGCAGACCGCTGCCGTGTTCCCGCGGAAAGGGGCACCCGTAAACGCATCCACGAGATGGAGTTCCCCGCTCATGGAAGAGGAGTTGCATGTTGCCGCTCTTAAAGGATGGGATGAAATCCAGCCGTCCGGCGGAAAATATCCTTTCGCTCCTCTCCGTTACCGCGTTACGGTAAGGAACGAAACCGGCGATGGTTGTTCTAAAGAAATGTGGGGTTGGTGAGATTTGAACTCACGATCGACGGGTCTCTCCGACATGCATCAGTGCTCCAACGGGTCATCATTTCCTTATTGGATCAGGAGACCCATTGTTCATCATCTGCAGAGCACGGGAACGCAAAGACCGCTGGAGCCCGTCGCCATACCGGGCTAGGCCACAACCCCGCGTTGCCTGCGAAGGAAAAATCTCCTTTGCCGACCCACTAAATTCGCAGTGTACAAACTTAAGAGTTTTGATATCCGCCGGTGCACCGGGCCGGCTGTTCCGCCTGCGGCCTGCCTCCCGGGCAGTCCCGCCATCCGCGGTCCGGGGAAGACCGGCGGTACCGGGACAAAAGGCCGGATTTTTCTGTTTTCTGTTCTCTACCGAAACGGCTACCTTCGTTTTTCTCAGGGAGGCGTACTAAAATCATCACCAATATATTGTCCGGGTGCTACATCTTAGCACGATGGTCGAGGGCAGCTATACATGCGGAACATCGGCAGTCCCCCTCCTGGGAATGACGATCGGGGAGATGGTCGACTCTGTCGCCTCAAAATACCCGGAGAGCGAGGCGATCGTATCGGTTCACCAGAATATCCGGCTCACCTACCGGCAGTTCCTTGAAGAGTCGAACCGGGTCGCACGGGCCCTCATGGGCCTCGGCGTCGAGAAAGGCGACCGGGTCGGCATCTGGGCCATGAACCATGCCGAATGGGTGATCTTCCAGTTCGCGACTTCGAAGATCGGGGCGATCATGGTGAACATCAACCCGGCATACCGCACGTACGAGCTCGAGTACGTGCTCAAGCAGGCCGAGATCTCCACCCTGCTCGTGCAGGGCCGGTTCAAGACCTCGGATTACGTGGGGATGTTCTACGAGGCCTGCCCGGAGGCCTACGAGTCGAAGCCCGGCAGGATCCGGTCCGAGAAGTTCCCGTTCCTGAAAAACGCAATCTTCATGGGGACGATCCCGTATAACGGTATGTTCACCTGGGATGATTTCCTCAAAAAGGCCGACGAGATCACCATGGACGAGCTCATCGAGCGGGGCGAAGGCCTCTCGTTCGACGACCCGATCAATATCCAGTACACGAGCGGGACCACGGGGTTCCCCAAAGGTGTCGTCCTGACCCACCACTCGGTCCTCAACAACGGGTTCATCATCGGGGAGGGAATGGGATTTACCGAAAAGGACCGTCTCTGCATCCCCGTCCCCTTCTACCACTGCTTCGGCATGGTCCTCTCCAACCTTGCCTGCGTGACCCACGGGTCGGCGATGGTGCTGCCCGCCCCCACCTTCGACGCCGAGGAGGTATTAAAAACGGTCGAGAAAGAGCACTGCACGGCACTCCACGGCGTCCCGACCATGTTCATCGCCGAGCTCACCCACCCCAATTTCCCGAAATACGACCTCCGGTCCCTGCGGACCGGCATCATGGCGGGTTCCCCCTGCCCGATCGACGTGATGAGGCAGGTCAATACGCAGATGCACATGAGCGAGATCGTCATCGTGTACGGCCAGACCGAGACGGCCCCCGGTGTCACCATGACCACGACACTGGACCCGCTCGAGCGCCGGGTGACCACGGTCGGCAGGGCTTTCCCGCACACCGAGCTGAAGATCGTCGACGCAAAAAGCGGCAAGATCGTCCCGTTCGGCGAGATCGGTGAGATCTGCGCGCGGGGCTACTGCGTCATGAAATGCTATTACAACAACCCGTCGGCAACCCACGCTACGCTCGACAAGGACCACTGGAACCATACCGGGGACCTCGGGACCATGGACGAGGAAGGCTACTTCAAGATCGTGGGCCGGCTCAAGGACATGGTCATCCGGGGGGGCGAGAACATCTACCCGCGGGAGATCGAGGAGTACCTGCACCACCACGAGAAGATCTTCGATGTCTATGTTGTCGGCGTCCCGGATATCAAGTACGGGGAGGAGCTCTGTGCATGGGTCAAGCTGAAACCGGGCCAGGCTATGACCGAGCAGGAAGTGAAGGAGTTCTGCAAGGGAAAGATCGCCCACTACAAGATCCCGCGGTACATCATGTTCGTGGATGACTTCCCCATCACGATCTCGGGAAAGATCCAGAAATTCAAGATGCGGGACGAGTCCATCAGGATCCTCGGCCTCGAAGAGGCATCGAAGATCCAGACCGCCTGACCTGCTCTTTTGGGGGGAGCAGGATGCACGGGCCCGGGGCCAGGAGCGCACCCGGGCTGTCAGCCGGGATCTCCTTCTTTCTACCGCGACAGCTCTTTTTCGCGCCCTTACAAGCCGGCTTTCACCGGAAGATCTGTCCCGCTGCCCGTACCCGCCGTGTCTCCTTTCAGCAGGTCTTTCAGCAGGTTAATGAACTATCATCATCAATCAAAAATATATATGCGGATCGAGAAGCTCGTTGCTTATACCGTTGAAGAGCTTGAAGAGAAGATCCGCGAACTGCGCCGGCATTTCTCCCCGACCCTTGCCATAGCGTTTGCATCCCCGGCGCTCGATATCGGTGAGTGCGCACAGGCACTCGGGGAGCTTGGCTGCCGGGTCTTCGGCTCATCGACCGCAGGGGAGATCCTTTCCGGGGAGGGCCCCTCGCCGGTCTTTGAACAGTCCGTGGTCTGCACGCTCCTTGACCCGGACCCCGCGCTCTTCTCGGTACGGGTCTTCCCGCGGGAGGGCCTCTCGTCCCGGGAGCTGGGAAACCAGGCCGGCGCCTGGGGAGCCGGCTGTTTTAAGCGGCCTGCGTTCCTGGTAGTGGTTTCCGGCCTGACGAACGACAGCGAAGCGATTATCCGGGGAATCGAGCAGCACGTTCCGAGCGGTACAACGATAATCGGGGGCATCGCGGCGGACGACAACGATTTCGAGAAGACCACGACCTTCTCAGAGAACGGGCTGACCGATGACGGGATAGTGGTCATGGTGATGGACCGGGACCGGATCTCCCTCTCCAGTTTCACGACCAGCGGGTGGGTGGGCGTAGGCGTCGAGATGACCGTGACGTCATCCGAGGGAAATATCGTCAGGTCCATCGATGGCAGGACACCTGTCGACCTCGTCTCGGAATACCTTAACATCCGGAAGGAGGATATCGTGGCGACCGCGCTCAGTTTCCCGATGCTCGTCCGGAGACCGGACGGGAGCGAGGTGCTGAGGACCGCCCTCTCCGCCGATTTTGACTCAGGGGCCCTTACCTATGCGGGAAGCGTCCCCGAGGGGTCGAAGATCCGGTTCTCCAGTTCATTCGGTACGGAGACTATCGATGCAACGATCCGGGAACTGAAAGACTATCATGCCGGAACACCCGGCGCCGATCTCATCGTCCTCTTCGACTGCTGCGCCCGGCACCAGGCCGCGGGCAACCGGATCGCGGACGAGATAAGCGCGATCGCCGATCTCTGGAAAGCACCCCTCACCGGGTTCTTCACGTACGGCGAGATCGGCCACACGCGGACCGGGGAATGCAATGTCTTCAACGAGACCCTCTCCCTTGCCCTCCTGAAATTTACCTGATGAAAGAGGCCGGTATGGACCCGTTCAGCGAGCTCAGGACCCTGATCGCACCCGTGCTCCCCCGTCTCGGGAAGACGGAAGCCGACAAGATCGAAAAACTTGTCCGGCGGCTCGAGAAGAACGCTGCGATGCAGGAGAAGAAGCTCGAGCGGGCGATCCAGGACCGCCAGGCTGTCCATTCGCTGATGAAAAAGACGTCGGACGACCTGTTCCGGCGGTACCAGACGATCTTCGAGCACGCCGGCAATGCCAAGGTCGTCATAGATGAGAGCGGGACAATCCTCCTTGCCAACACCCTCTTCTGCCGGATCATAGGAGAGGAGCCGGCCGACGTGGAGAACCGGAGAAATATCTTCGATTACCTCTGCAGCAACACCGGCGATCCCATGGCCGCAGCGATTGGCACCGGGGACGAGGAGCCCGGCGATCCGACGCGCACGTCCACCGGGCAGCTCTGCGTTCCCGGGGGGACGATCGACGTGCTCATCAGCATCGGGTCGTTCCCGGGGAGCACCCAGCGGATCATCTCCTTTATCGACATCAGTGAGCGCCTCCGGCTGGAGCAGCAGTTCGTCGAGACCTCGAACTTCCTCTCCGGCATCCTCAAGGCATCGCCGGTCGGCTTTCACATGACGGATTCCGAAGGAAAACTCCTGTACATCAACGACACCTGGACCACGATCACCGGGTATACCCCGTCTGCGGTGCTGGGCAGATATTACGCATCCATCATCCATCCCGAAGACATGGACCGGGTCGTATCGAGCGTGCGGGACAGCGCACACCGGCAGGAAGCCATGGCGGTCGAGGCCAGGATCGTGAGGCCGGACGGGTCGATCCGCTGGGTGTACGGCCAGGCCGTGCCGGTGAACGACCCCGACGGCCGGCAGACCGGGTGGGTGGGCGCGATCAGCGATATCACCGATGCGCGGGCGATCAGGGAGGAGCTCCGCAAGAGCGAGATACGGTTCCGGGAGATGGCCAATCTCCTTCCCCTGGTCATATTCGAGATCGATCAGCGCGGCGACCTGACGTACATCAACCAGTTCGGCCTGAACGTATTCGGCATCACCGAAGACAAGCTCGAGAAGGGGATCGACGCGTTTTCCCTGCTCCTGCCTGCCGATCGGGAACGGGCCCGGGCCCGGCTCATGCAGACCGTTGCGGGCAACACGGACACCCGCGATATCTACGCGCTCAAAAGAAGCGACGGGAGCAACATGCTCGCCCTCATCCACGTCGCCTCCATAAAGCGGGACGGCGTTCTTCTGGGATTCCGGGGGAGCGTCATCGATGTCACCGAGCTCAAGCGGGTCGAGGCCGACCTGCGCCAGAGGAAGGAGACCTTCGAGGCCCTCACCGAGAACACCCCGGACCTGATCTTCTCGGCAAGTACCGAGGGGCTGATCACGTATATCTCCCCCCAGGTACGGCAACTCGGGTTTTCCCCGGAAGAGGTCGTCGGGAACGAGATCTTCCGGTATGTTTTCCCGGCAGACCGGGAAAGGGTGAAAAAACAATTTTACGACGACCTCAGGACCTCGTCCCGCTCGACATCGGTGTACCGCGCCGAGGACCGCGACGGGGGGGTCCACTGGGTGGAGCAGAAAGTCAGCCTCATCCGCTCCGAGGCTGGGCAGCCCCTCACCATCTTTGGCATACTCCATGACATCACGGAGCGGAAGAATGCGGAGGCGGCTATCGAACTCGCGAACCGGAAACTCAACCTCATGAACAACATCACCCGGCACGACATCCTCAACACCCTGACGGGAATCTTCGGGCTCATCGACATGATCCGGGCAGGGGGCCGCATGGAAGAGGACGACCAGCTCCTCGCTGAGATCCGGGAGCAGGCGAAGGTCATCCAGTGGCAGATCGCCTTCACCAAGCAGTACCAGGAAGTGGGCATCCGCATGCCCCAGTGGCAGAATGTCCGGGCCACGATCGAAAAAGTGATCCCGAATTTCGAGAAACCGCCCTTCGTCATTTCCGCGCAGATCGGGGATATCGAAGTCTATGCCGACCCCCTCTTCGAGAAAGTTATCTACAACCTCATCGATAACGCTATCAGGTACGCCGAGACCGCGAACTCTTTACAATTCTCGGCACGGAAATCCGACCGGATGCTTATCCTCGTCTGCGAGGACAACGGTACCGGGGTCCCGGCCGACCAGAAGGAGCGGATCTTCGAGCGGGGGATCGGCAGGAATACCGGGATGGGCCTCTTTCTCACCCGCGAGATCCTCGAGATAACCGGCATCTCCATCAGCGAGAACGGCATTCCGGGAAAGGGTGCCCGGTTCGAGATACGGGTGCCGCTCGGGAGTTTCCGGGAACCGGTAAAGGTCTCCTGAAAAGGACGCCGGCCAGGCGCACGCGACCAGGTAACACAAGAGGATTTTCCTCCTCCCGGAATTATTATTGCACCCGTGACCCTATTTTTTATATATTTTTACAGGTAATTTTCAATAATGCCAAGGGGCCGCCCGAAAAAACTGAGCAATTACGAACAGATGAAGGCAAAAAAGATCCGGAACGTGCTTTCGGCAAACAATATCGCCCGGTTCGACCGGATGAACGACTCCAACCTGCTCGATGCCGTTCATGTCGATTCGGAAGGAAAAGTGTTCGTAAGCTTCGATTACCACGACGACTGCCTCCAGGGCCTCTGCCGCATGGTCACCGATTTTGCCCAAAGGTGACCGGAAAAAAGAATTTTTTTTAATCAGAAAATCCGGCGATTGACAGGCCGGTCCTGCCGGAATGTGAACCGGCCCGGCCGGCACGGAACTACCCTGACCGCATTACCGCCCGGAATATCCCGGAATATCCCGGCGTCCTAGTACCCGAGCACTTCCTTGACGAGGATCACGGTTGTCCGCCCGGGGTCCCGTTCGCCGGCGAGTATGACGTATTTCCCGATCATGCTCGGGGTCCCGTACGCCCGGAGAGCCCGCGCATTTTCCAGCGGGAAGGCGTACTCGCGGATCCGGTCGAACGCGTCCTGGAGCGTAGGGACGATCTTGTTGACACCGGCGACAATGATGAGCCGGCGGGCCCCGTACGGCCACGCTCCGACCCGGCTCCCGCTGGCGTCGCAGGCAACGATCTCGCCGGTACTGGCAACAGCGTTTGCCGACGAGAGGAAATAATCCGCAGTTATCGAGTGGCGTCTCAATTCGTTCCGGGTACGGTCCTCATCCTCCGCGAGGATCCGCTCCCTGAGGCTCCTCCACCCGGCTTCTCCCTCCGCAACGAGGTCTTCGAAGCCTATCTCGATAAGCGTGGTCGAGGACCCGCTCATAACGGTCGAACCTTTCGGGATGATGGTGCGGATCCGGGCGAGGGCATCGCTCCCATCCTCCGCGATGATCACGTTCATCGACCGTCGCCCTATCGCTTCCGCTGTCTGTTCCAGCAGGGGGGCAGGCGGGATCCTGCTCCACTTTTTCTGGTCCACTCCCGCGGTCCCGAGAAAATGGCCCGCGCTGTACTGGGTATCCCGTGCCATGGCCTGCACCGGATCCAGCGGGGACGCTTTTAGTATAAAGAATGTATGGCCATCCCGGCCGAACAAAAATCCCGGGTAAAACCTCTCGCAGGGGCTACACAATTGTTAACCGCTATCGCCGGGCGAATCCTGAAATAGTTGCCACCCAATCATTAGCTGGAGGTTTTCGGGCATGGGACATGTCCGGCAGGAACGTATGGAACCCGTCAAGATCCCCCTGCACTACCAGGAAGCAGCAGAGGCCCTGAAAAAATACCTGAAAATGGAAGGGTCGCCCGTAGCGATGCGCTTTGCCACAAAAATTGAGGATATCCCCGCGGGAATGCCCGAGATCGAGAAGACGATACGGCACTGCGCGATGATCGGGCTTGCCCGGAAAGAGGGGAAGATCTTCTACGCGACCGCATCGAAGCACGAATGCAACGGGGGCGCGTGGGCCCTCGGCCTCAGGGAGCTGACCGAGAGCCTGAAGACCGGAGATTTCTACTACAAGCTCGGCAAGTTCGAGAGCTCGGCCGCCTGCAAGCGGACCATCGACCGCGTGGTCCACCTCAACCCGGGCGAGACGTATGCGACGATGTACGCCCCGCTCGAGAAGGCGCCGTTCACCCCGCAGGTGATCGTCCTTGTCGCAAACCCGTGGAGCATGCTCAAACTTGCCCAGAGCACACTCTTCCGCATGGGCGGGAGGATTACCGCGGAATTTTCCGGTATCCAGTCGGTCTGTTCCGATGTCTGCGCCCAGACGTACCTGACCGGGAAGGTGAACTTCTCCCTCGGGTGCGACGGATCGCGGAGATATTCGGGGATCGAAGATGCCGAACTCGTCATGGGAATTCCTGCTGAACTCCTCCCCGAGATCGTGGAATCGCTGGGGATTATTGCTGCGGCGCCCGGGACCAAGCCCGGAGCAAAATAATTTTTTTGTATCCGGTACCAATAAAATCGAAGTTATCCTGTTTTATTTTTTTACTTTATGCGGGGACCCCCCGGCAGATAGTCCGTATCTGTCACGGTTACGCTCCCGGCCCGTCAGCGATTCCGGGACGTTCCAAAAACAGGTTCCCGGGGACAGTCCCGCGTCGCCCGGAGCCGGCCCGGTTAACCCTGTCAAAACCTGAAAATTCCATCAAAAACCTGTTTACGGGTAATAGAATAATACCTATAAATTTTAATATTAGAATGATCCAATCCCTATCAATGGAGAGTTCGCCAAAAGACCAGATGCTCCGGCCGTGGATCTTCTTCCTTCTCATCATCCTCACAGCGCTCCTGTGGGCAACGTTCCTTCTCACCCGGGGCGAGATGCTGGACGTCAGCATCGCGCTCGCGGTGATCGCGACGCTCATGTCCTCGTTTGCCTTCACGTTCACGCGGAACCTGCGGCCGTATTTCTATCTGAACCTGATCATTTTCGCGGCAGTCATCTGGGCGACGTTCCTCCTGATGCAGGGAGCCATGATCGTCGTAAGCCTCTTCCTGTACACCATCGCGGGGTGCATCAATATCTTCGCGTTCCTCTGGGTCGAGGAGGAGAGCCCGGAATAAGGCGGTACTCCGCCCGGCTGTAGTATACCCTTTAATATGGGCAGTGATAACTATCTTTTAATGGAGACTTCGGTCGAAAATCCCCGGCTCCGGACCTGGATATTCTTTTATCTCATTGTTCTGACCGCCCTTCTCTGGGCTACCTTCCTCCTGACCCGTGGCGAAATGGTCGAGACGAGCCTCGCCCTGTTCATCATCGCCACGCTGATGTCATCGTTCTCGTTCACGTTTTCCAAGCGGACACGCTCGTGGATTTACCTGTACCTCATCACCTTCGCGGCTATCCTCTGGGCTGCCTTCCTGCTGGTACAGGGTGTACTCGTTGTCGTCAGCGTCTTCCTCATATCGGTGGCGGCATGCGTCAATATCTTCTCCTTCATCTGGATCGAAGAGGAGAAGGAAGAGTCCGGGAATCAACGTCTGCGGGAACAGGGTCAGATAGGTCCTTTGGAAAACCGGGTCCCCGCGACCATTTCCATCCCGGCCGACAGCGGGTTATTGTCCAGCCGGGGGAAATGAAAAATGCTACGCCGGAGTCTTTTGATTTACGGACTCTTCCTTCTCCTCTTCGATCCAGATGAAGGAGAAGATATTGACGCATGCCGCCACCGATATGAGGAAGACGCTGACGACAACGAGTACACCCTG
>DASPUR010000103.1:0-3889 GCA_035622795.1 Methanoregula sp.
CCCTGCACTGGAACGGGTTAAGACCGAGACGGCAGTGCCGGAGGGCCGCGAGCTGGTGGCCGCAGGCAGAGGAGCGCGGCCCGTTATCGAGGTACAGGACATCGGTGTCCGTCCCGCGCTGGAGGTGGCGTGCTGCGACCATCCCGTCGCCGCCGTTGTTCCCCCTCCCGCAGAGGACAAGGACCCTGGCCGGGCCGGATGCGAGGGCAGCGTCCGCAAGCGCCCTGCCCGCGCTCTCCATCAGCTGGAGCCCGGTGACGCCGAGCGCCGTTGCGTTTGCGTCGACCACGCGCATCCGGGCCGCGCTGATGAGCCCCGTCTCGACAAACCGGCCAATGCCCTCGCGCTTCATGGTGTGTGCACTAGTTCATCTGTATGAACATCCCTAAATAATAGGCAATGGGTTTCTGCGATGATGTAAAGGCGGCGGCCGAACAGATCGCTTCTGCCGACGGGATCACCATCATCTCCCACATCGATGCGGACGGCATCTCCTGCGAGGCGATCCTCTCTCAGGCAATATCCCGCAGGGGAATTGCCGTCCGTTCCGTTTTTGTCCGGCAGCTCGAGCCGCTCACAATGCCCCAGGTCCCCGACGACCCCACGCTCAAGATCTTCGCCGATCTCGGTGCCGGGCAGCAGAACCTCCTCCTCGAACGTGGCATGGCGGAGAAGAACGTAGTCATCATCGACCACCATGTCAGCCAGCCGGTTGACCGCCCGTACCCGCAGGTCAACTGCCTCCCCTATGGCCATACCCGGATGAGCGCAGCCGGCGTCTGTTATCTCGTTGCAAAGGAGATGGACCGCAGGAACACCGATCTCGCCAAGCTTGCGGTTATCGGGAACGTCGGCGACATGATGGCCCGGGAGAAGTGCGGGCTGGTCGGGATCGCCCGCGACATTATCGTCTCCGACGGAGCGGGGCACGGGTCGGTCGAGGTGCGGAAACGCGACCTCAACTGTTACGGGACCTCGACCCGCCCGGTCCACCTCTCCCTCGCCTACAACGACGACCCGTTCATCCGGGGGATCACCAATAATCCCGAGGGCGCACGCCAGTTCCTGAAACGTCTCGGCATCCGCCAGCAGGCGGAGAACGGGCGGTGGTTCGTCTGGGAGGAACTGCCGGTGGAGGAGAAGCGGACGATCATCTCGGCACTGGCCGAGCAGCTGATCGCCAACGGCGATCCAACCGACCGGCTTCTTGCCGAGACGTACGGCTTCCCGGACGAACTCCCGAGGACACCGCTCCGGAACGCGCAGGAGTACGCAACCATGCTCAACGCCTGCGGTCGCTGGTCGAAGCCGCAGGTGGGCGGTGCTATCCTCCGGGGCGACCGTGGAGTAGCCTACCGGGATGCGGAGCATATGCTCAACAACCACCGGGCTATCATCAGGAACCTCCTCCAGTTTATCATCGATACCGGGGTAAAGGAACTCGGGAACCTCCAGTACCTCCATGTCGGGAGCCGTTTTCCCGACACTATCGTGGGCATCGGGGCCGGCATGGCCCTTTCGAAGCTCAACAGTGCAAAACCCATCCTCATCATGTGCGAAGTTCCCGAGGACCATAACCTCACCAAGGTCTCGATGAGGACGACCGAGCGGGTTGTGGGAAAAGGCATAGACCTCCAGAAAGCGCTGAGCGACGCCTCGGCCGAGTATGGCGGGGGCGGCGGCGGGCACAGGATCGCCGCCGGGGCATACATACCAAAAACAGCCGAAGAGGAGTTTGTTGTACGTGTCGACCGGATACTCGGAGAACAGTTCGCTGCGGCGTGTCCAGGTAATCGCTGACTACCAGTTCGGGGGGGCGTGCGGTACCGGGCTCTTTCCGGAAGGCTGTACCTTCCTGTATTCGACCACGGGGCGCATCCGGCAAATCCTCTTTTCCGGCGTCCGGCTCGCGACGGTCCGGGCCTCAGACGGAAGGCTGACCCTCGGGATCGAAGGAGCAAAGCGCCTGCAGGCCTGCCTCCCCCCTCCCGCGTACCGGGTCGTTGTCCGTGACGACGTTGCGGAGTTCGTGGCGAAAGGAAAGAACGCGTTTGCAAAGCACGTCGTTTCAGCCGACCCGCAGATCCGCGCGGGCGACGACGTCCTCGTGGTTGCCGGAGGAGATCGGCTCATTGCCTGCGGAGCCGCGGTTGTTTCAGGCGCGGAGATGCTTGCATTTAATTATGGAGCGGCCGTAAGAGTACGGCAGGGAGGAGAGAACTATGCTTCCGGGAAACATCAATCCGCGCCAGATGAAGGCGATGATGAAGAAGCTCGGCATGAATGTCGAGCAGATTGAGGACGTGCAGAGTATCGTCATCAGGACACCGAAGGGAAACTACGTCTTCGACTCGGCCGATGTCCAGGTGATGACCATGCAGGGCCAGACCACCTACCAGGTCACGGGAACTCCACGGTTCGAAGAGGCAGCCCCCGAGATCCCGAAGGAAGATGTGGCTATGGTCGCTGAACAGGCGCAGGTCCCCGAAGCGAAGGCAAAAGAGGCCCTCGTGGCGACCAAAGGCGATATCGCCGAAGCGATCATCCGTCTCACGAAGGCATGATCGAAGCCGGGGACCGGGTCCTCCTCGTCGGGGAAGGCCGGGAATTTTTCGTGAAGGCGGGCCCGGGGAAACTCTCGACCGACAAGGGGCAGCTCGATCTCGAATCGCTGGTCGGGGCAGGGCCTGGAACAGTCATCAGCACCCACACCGGCGCGAAGTTCACGGTCAGGGTTCCGCGCCCCACCGATTTTTTCACATACGGCAAGCGATCCGGCGCACCGATGCTCCCGAAGGACATCGGTCTCGTCATCGCCTATACGGGCATGAACCACAACGATGACGTGCTCGATGCCGGGACGGGAAGCGGCATCGCCGCGATCTATTTCGGCGGGGTCGCAAAGACGGTGAAGACGTACGAGATCCGCCCCGAGTTCTCTGCCCTTGCGGCGAAGAACATTGCCGAAGCCAAGCTGCAGAATATCGAAGCGGTTGCCGCTGATTTTCTTGCGGCGGAAGGGCTCTTTGACGTAGTCCACCTCGATATGCAGGTGCAGCCGGAGCATATCCGGCACGCGTATGCTCTCCTCCGGTCCGGGGGATACCTCGCGTGCTACACCCCGTTTCTCGAACAGATGGCGATCGTCGTCGACGCTGCATCGGACCTCTTCGCAGAGGTCCACACCCACGAACTCATCGAGCGCGAGATGACCCGGTCGAAACGGGGGACCCGGCCTTCAACAAGCGTATGCCACTCGGGGTATGTGACGATCGCGAGGAAGTAGGTTTTTTAAAAATAAATGTTCATTTTGGTCTTTTACAAAAGAACCAAATAAACAAATTCAAAATATTTTCATTTTTTGCTACCTCTTTAGAATTACGATTATGACCCCCTCTCTCTCCAGGAATGCTGATGCATTCAGGAGAAGATCTTCGATCTTCTCCTGCCGCAGGTCTGATGACCTGGAGGCAAGAGGGATTTTTCAAATCCCTCTGCTTCATCCCGAAAGGATGAAGCATTCTCGACCTCCCTTCGGTCGGTTCCCAGAGGGGGAGTCCGAATGGTCCAGCATGACCATGAGGATGCAGAAGAATCCGAAGGATTCTTCGTAAGGCAGCGAAGATTCATCGGATCTTCTCGATTTCGCGATCTGGTAACCGCTCAATCAGCCCAAGGGGGCAAGCCCCCTTGCCCCCCGATGGATTTTTACGGGGATTTTTTTTCAGGATTAAAACGTCCTGAAACCAGACGCGGGGGCACCCTGTCGGGGGCGGCGGGCGTTCACCACTCTTCAGGAGAGGCCACGCCTTCTTCGATCCCGAAAACCTGAATAATCGGGTCCCAAAGTGGGGGGTACCCTCCCCGCGCAAGCCACTAAGGGAGGGGG
>DASPUR010000104.1:0-3502 GCA_035622795.1 Methanoregula sp.
TGCCCGCCGGCAAGGGCAAGGAGCGAACTGAGGGCAGTAAGCTGGTTGAGGATATCGTGGCGGGTGATATCGTTCATGAGGTTGAGTTTCTGGTTGATCAGTTCGAGGTTTTTCCGGTCGAGCTTCTGCACCGTGATATCCGATGAGATGACCGTCACCGCAACGACCCTGTTGTCCCGGGGGTCGATGACCGGGTTGAGTTTCCGGACATAATACCGCCCGTCCTGTTCGTATTCGTCCTGGACAGCTTTTTTCGTCTCAACGATTTTTTTTACCTGGCCTTCGAAGACCATTGTGTCTTCCGGCGAATGGAATTCCGCGTAGCTCCTCCCGGCATATGCCTGCGCAGAGAGCCCCATCCGTTCGAGGTGCCTGGTATTGATGAGGAGGTACCGGCAGTCCGGGTCCACCGCGTAGATCGAGTCTTCCGCCGATTCCATGAACGAGCGGTACTGCATCTCGGATTTCCGCACCTTCTCCCGGGCGTCCTCCCCGAGCGCGAGCACCTCTTCTATCTTCTGCTGCTGGAGATACGAGGTCCGGAGCGGGAAATACAGGATCACGACCGCCAGGATGCTCGTGAACACGATCGTGATCGTGTGGGATTCCCACAGGGTCATCGAGGGGTTGAGCACCTGTTTTCCGAACTCGAATGCAAACATAAGGCAGAGCATCGAGAGGAAAACAAGGGAGAGGACCGGGTATAAACCCGTTATCGCAGGTATCTTCGACATACAGCGTGTACGCAAGTATTGGCTTTTTTGGAAGATAAAGGAATCAATCCCGGTCCGCTCATCAGGCGGGCCCGGCTGCAGCTACAGGAGAGAGAGAAATTTATGAAAACAAAAAATCCCCCGCTCTCCCGGAAGAGGAAAAAGGGTTGTTCCCCCTGTTGCGGCACGCGTGTTTTCGTGTGGCGGTTATTTACCCCCCCTTTCCGGTCTGCAGCCTTCTTATCCGTGAACCGGCTGAAGGGCGGGTGTTCACCCGGATGAATTCCGACACAAAAGCGCGCGCTACTCGCCGTTTAAGGCCCGGCAGGCCGCCAGGCCCCCTCCGGGACGCCAATCTCGAACCGGGCCCCTCTCCCCGGCTCACCGGTCTCGCTGATGGAGATGCCGGTAATGGAGAGGATCTCGCGGGAGAGGAACAGGCCAAGGCCGGTATTCTTCCCGTACCCCTGGGAGAAGATCTTCCCCTTCTCGTGCGCCGGTATGCCGGACCCGTTATCCTCCCACGCTATCAGGAGGCCGTCTCCTTTCTTCTCCGCCGTTACCCGGATCCTGGTCGCGTGCCCCCCGTGCCGGACGGTGTTGTCGATCAGGTTGGAGAAGACCCGGGGCAGGATGGGGTCCCCGAACACGGAAAATGCCGGCAGATCGGCCTCGATCTTCAGCTCCGGCGGGAGCTCGAGGCGGGAGACGAGCGCCGTAAAATCCTGCCAGACCGGGTCTGCGCTCCCGAGGTCCTCGTAGATCCGCGTGAACTCGATGTGCTCGCCCATGGACCGGGCGATCGTCTCCATTTTTTCCATGAACCCGGCCGAGGAAGGGTCGCCCGGTCTCATCTTCACCAGGTCGAGGTACCCCGAAAACGCGTGGATCTTGTTCCTCAGGTCATGGCGGGTGATCCTGCTGAGCATGCCGAGTTTCCGGTTGGTCTCCCGCAGGACCTGCTCGGCCCTCCTCTGGGTCTGCATATCCCGGACCACCGCAAGGACAACCCGGCGGCCTTCGAGATCCATGAGGCTGTTGCTCACTTCCACCGGTATCCGTTTCCCGTCCTTTCGTACATGCTCCGTCTGGAAGAGCCCGGTCCCGACTGAGAAGAGCTGGTGCTGGATCGCAGGGACTCTGGCCGCCTGCTCGGGGACATCGAGATCGGGGATGCTCAACCTGAGCATCTCGTCCCTCGTATACCCCAGCATCCGGCAGATCTTCTCGTTCACTTCGATAATTCTGCCGGGGCTCTCCTCGGTGACTTCGTGGATGAGGATCCCGTCGGAAGCGTGCTGCAGGATCAGCTGGTACCGTTTATCGCTCTCTTTCAGGGCAGCCTCTGCCCCTTTCCGGCCGCTGATGTCCCGGAACAGCACAAGGATCGCGGGCTTCTTGTGGTACACGGTCGGTGTCGCGATGACCTCGACATCGATGGCCGTGCCATCGAGGCGGCGGAACCGCTCCTCCACGGGCGGCATAACATTTTCCGGGGACTCGTTCATCGCCCGGATCCGCTCCCGTACGACCGCTTCCGACGCAGTATCCACAAAGTCCATGACCGGCTTTCCCGTGATGCCTTCGGGTGAGGCAGCCGCGAGGAGGTGGGCCGCCTCGTCATTCGCGAGCTGGATCACCCCGGCCTGGTGGATGATCGCGGCGTCGAACGACCGCTCGAGGAGCCGGCGGAACCGGAGCTCGCTCTCCTGCAGGGCTTCCCCCGCCTCCTTGGAGGCAGTGATGTCCTCGTACGTCCCGAGGACCCCGGTGATCGTCCCCGCGGCATTGCGCAGGGGAATTTTACTCGTGCGCAGCCAGATGCGCCCCCCGTCCGGGGTGGTCTGGGGCTCCTCGTAGCCGATCTTCGGGTCACCGGTCCCGATCACGCGCTGGTCGTCGGCGCGGTAACTCTGTGCCTGCTCCTTCCAGCCCATATCGAAATCGGTCTTGCCCACGATCTCGGCCGGGGACGAGAACCCGGCGTCGTGGGCGAAGGGTTCGTTGCACCCCACGTACCGGAGCCCGCGGTCCTTCCAGAATACCCGGACCGGGACGGTGTCGAGGACCTGGGACAACATCTGCTGGGACTCGAGCGTCCGCTTCTGGAGGCTGACCACCTCGTCGTACTGCCCGCGGAGTTCCTCGTCCTTTGCGGCGATCTTCATCCCGGCTTTTAAGAGCCGGTCCTGGTTGTTTTTCACATCCTCGTACCGCTGCCGCAGCTCCTCCTCGCTCGCGGTGATCTGCTCGTACGCGGCCCGGAGCTCGTCTTCCGCCCGTTTCCGCTCGGTATTGTCGTTGAACGTGTAGAGCAGGCGTTCACGGCCGTCGATTACGACCCGGGTCACGTACTTCACGATGGGAACATGCCTCCCGTCTGCCGTGACCAGTTCCCTCTCCGGGTTGTCCGCCTGCCGTCCGGGACCGGTGACCGGTCTGCGTCCCTCGCCCGCGGGAGCGATAAACTGGTGGCAGGCCTTCCCCAGCACTTCTTGCTTACCGGCCCCGATCATGGCCGCGGCCGCGGTATTGACATCGACGACCGTGTGGCTCTCCGCATCGATGACCAGGATACCGGTCCTGACCGAGGAGAAGATCGAGTCCAGGTAATCCCGGTTCCGCGCCAGGGTCGCTTCCGTCGCTTTCTGGGCGGTTATGTCGCGGATCGATTCGATCGCCCCGGCAATGTTCCCGTCCTTGTTGTAGAGGGGCGACGCCTTGCAGAGGAACACTTTCTTCTCCCCCCGCATTTCCGCGGCGGTCTCCGCGACCAGGACGTTCCCTTC
>DASPUR010000105.1:0-4053 GCA_035622795.1 Methanoregula sp.
GGTGCCGGAGGCAGCTGCGAGCCGGAGGGTGAGCCGCTGGTCACGGTATCCCGTGACCGTCGAGAGTGCAATGGCAAGTTCGCGTTCAGTCCCCCGCTGACACCGGACGATAACATGCCCCTCTTCGGCCGCGACAACGGCTGCATTGACGACAGCAGCGGCGCTGTCCCCCCAGAGGGAAGTAATGGCATCGGATACTGCGAAATAGAGTTCCTTCTGGTCGATGATTGTACCGGAGGGCTCAACCTTCGCAAGGATATAGCGCCGTTTTTCCCGCATGGTCGGTGGCCGGGGGGTCATCCGATCACCTTCACGGCGTGGTCCGCCGGCGATGTCACTCTCGTTATGCCGGATAACGCCCCTTCCACGTCATATTCGTCCATTCCGAGAAGCGAGCAGAGGCCGGCAAGGTCCCGCACTCCCCGCATTTCGAGGACCGACCTGGCATGGGTGGAGAGGGTGAGGGGGAACCCGAACCGCCGGGAAAACATCAGGATGTCCCGGTAGCGGTGGATCGCACGCTGGCGACCGATGCCGCGTCCGCCAATAACCGGTGAGAGGTCGATGTCGACCGCAACCCCGTGGTCGGCCGCCATCTTCGCGGTGACGTGATCGAATGCGGTCTTTTCCGCAGCGTGGATGCCACAGAGAACATGGACGCCTTTTAGGCCAATGACTGCCCGGTTGAACCCGTTGTCCCGGGCCTGCACCATGACAACCACCCCCGTGTCCCTGCACCGCTTTACCCGGTTGATCACGTCCTTTGCCGCCGTGTCCCGGATGAGGATGCCGGGGCAGACCCTGACGCCGCCATACTCGAGGGGAGGAGCATCGATCGCTACGATGCTGTCGAACCCGAGATCCCTTGCCTCAAGCGCCATACGCCTCACCGATGAATCCCCGAGGGGGTACGGGCAGACACAGGCGTCGGTGATCTTCATGCAGGTGAATGTTTGGTTAAAAAGAGGATAAGATTATTTGCCCTGGTTTGCGTGGGACCGGATGCTCGGGCGGGTCTTCTCCGTGCCCCTGCCGCGGGTCCTCATGCCGCGTCCCTGCCGGCCCGCTGAGGTCTTGCCCCGCTCGGCCCTGCCGCGGTGGGAGGTGCCGGCCACCCAGGCAAGGTTCCGGTCCGCCCGGATCGAGGGGTGGTGACCGTCAACAAGGATGACCTCGTAGTATTTCAGCTTCCCGTCCTGCCCTACCCAGTAGGAGTTGAGGACTTCCATGTTGGGGAACTTCCTGCTCGCCCGCTCCTCGGCGATCCGCTGGATACTTTTGCCGGCCGTGAGCCGGTTCTTGCCCATCCGGGCCGAGCGGCGTGCACGGACGTACCGGGACGCCCGGCGCCCGCCACGGCGGACCTGGACGCGTGCAACGGCGATTCCCTGCTTTGCCTTGTACCCGAGGTTGCGTGCGCGGTCGATGCGGGTCGGCCGGTTGATGCGCACGACGCTGCCCTCGCGGCGCCATTCCTGCATCCTGTTCCAGAGGAGTTCGCTGACCTCTGACTTGTCAGGTCTCTTCCATGCCTCCCTGACGAAGGCGTACATTGATTTGACCATGGTTGTCTCCTAAGGTTCGGCCCAAAGAGGGCTACATTCCTTGTCAACGGGACGGATCCCGTATGCCTGTATACATAGGGCAGTGGGGATTATAAAGGAAGGGGGCGGGACACACTAACAAAATAAAAAGGACTTATAATGAAACTGCGTGGAAAAGCCACAGTAACCCGGCTGACATCTATTCTTGTGTCATTATGATGCTTACCGCCGCTCCCGCGGCGGCTTCAATTATCTTTTCCGGCCTTAACAGGTAATATCCCGCCGTGCCGCGGAGGCCGAGTGGTTCATCAGAACCGCGAGGAGGAGAAGAGCGCTTTTTGCGCTCTTCGACTCGGCCCTGAGGCGGGGAGCCCTCACTATTTGATCCCGTATAATGCTCTATGAGGAGCCTTTCCTCTTCTCCACTACCCGTATATCATTGATGGTAGTAACCGGGTATTGCCCATCCGCATCCTTCTCAGCGGACTTGACCATATCCCACACGGTCAGTAAAGTGACGGAAACTCCGGTGAGAGCCTCCATCTCGACCCCCGTCTTCCCGGTCGTCTTCACCCGCACCGTTGCGAGGATACACCCTTCCTCTTCAATGAAATCAACGGTGACGGAGCTGATCGGGATCTGGTGGCACATCGGGATCAGGTCCGGAACCTTCTTGACCGCGAGGGTCGCGGCAACTCGTGCAGTGGCGAGGACGTTGCCCTTTACCACGGTCCCCTCGCGGATTGCGCGAAGCGTCTCCGGCCTGAGATAAATCTTCCCCTCCGCCGTCGCCTCGCGGGCCACGTCGCCCTTCCCGCTGATGTCGACCATCCGTGCCCGGTTGTCCTCGATGTGGGTAAAGTCTGGCATGTGATTACCTGATCTTGGCGGCCTACTCAATAATTGTTTTATTGTCTTTTCTCGGACTGGCCGGTATTTTCACGGGATATCGAAAGTAAAGACCTCTCCAATTTGCGATGCCTGCCGCCGCCCCCGCGGGGGCGCTCCCGCGGCGGCTTCACTTACCTTTCAAAACTGATCGAGGTAAGTGCGTAGCGCGAAATGTTCCAAGCTAATAATCCGCGGAGCTCTCGCTCACGACCATGCTTCACGGTCAGAACGGTCATCAGACCGTGAGGATGAGAAGAATCTGGAGGATTCTTCGAGGGGCTAGGGGCGGCAGATCCCGAGCGCCCGTGGCTCACTCGTAAATTTATCGAGTGTCTCTCAAAGTTTCTTTTTAGAGGATTATTGTTCTACTGCGATCGTTTCCCGAACAGCTCGAACGGTATCCGGTCAACCAGGTCCGACGCAAGCATCCCGCCGCCCCGCTGCGCGGCAACGTACTCCCCGGCCTTCCCGTTGACGTACGCGGCGATGCACGCCGCCTCGAACGCGGGGAGCTGGCAGAGGAGTGCGCCGCAGATGCCGGCGAGGACATCCCCGGTCCCCCCGACCGTCATCGCCGGGTCGCCCGTGCGGTTGAACCGGACCCGCTTCCCGTCGGTAATAATATCGATGTGGCCCTTGGCAAGGACTGTCCCTTTGATTCCCGCTTCCATCGCGACCGTGGCCCTGCCAATAGAGTCATCGGGAAGTTTCTTGCCGGTCATCCTCAGGAATTCCCCTGCGTGGGGCGTATAAATCGTCTCCCCGGCAGCCGCCGGCAGCGGCAGGCGGAGGGCGTCGGCATCGAAGACCGCTTTTTTGCAGTGCGGTGCCAGGGCACGGACGACATCATGGCTCCCGGTCCCGAGGCCGTTCCCGCAGACGACCGCGTCCGCCCGTTCCGCGAGCTCACTGAGCCGTTCAAGATGTTCTTTCCCGATCCGTATGCCTTCCAGCCGCTCGTAGATCAGATCCGGCACCGGCTCGAAGACAGGCGATGCTATCCGGACGATATCGGCGCCGGCGCGGAGGGCGCCGAGGCCGGCAAGGTAGGGTGCGCCCTGGTACGGGCCGCCGCCGATGACGAGGACCTCTCCCCCGGCTCCCTTGTGGGCTTTCTTCGCCCGGGGCGGGAGGAGGGTAAGCTCCCCCGGGCCGGTGAAGCACTCCGCTTCCACCGGGATGCCGATATCGGCGACGGTGGCGCCCTCAGTCTTGGCACGATGGAAAGAACAGATCCCGTCCGCTCGCATTCCCGGGGTCGGGATATCGGCTGCAATGATCCTCGCCTTCGATGCGTTCGCCATCGCAACGCAGGAAAGGAGTGGCTCGTGCAGCTGCCCGGTCGCCCCGATCCCGAGAAGGGCATCGACGATAACGTCGGACCGGCCGAACAGGTGCTGAACCGCCTCGAGGTCCTCCCTGCACTGGAACGGGGTAAGACCGAGACGGCAGTGCCGGAGGGCCGCGAGCTGGTGGCCGCAGGCAGAAGACCGGGGCCCGTTATCGAGGTACAGGACATCCGTGTCCGCCCCTCGCTGGAGGTGGCGTGCCGCGACCATCCCGTCGCCGCCGTTGTTCCCCCTCCCGCAGAGGACAAGGACCCTGGCCGGGCCGGATG
>DASPUR010000106.1:0-2522 GCA_035622795.1 Methanoregula sp.
TTCAGCCCCATGGACCGGAAGTGGAAGATCTTCCAGCGCCGGGAGTCGATCACCGCGCTCACCGCACTTCCGGAGTTCCCGGCCCACCCGCAGATCCCCGAGGCGGTCCGGCAACGGGTGTCCGAGAAGCCCACGGGTACCGGCGCGACGATCTCGTTCCAGGACGCGATCCAGCGGAACATCGTCGAATCGGTGACCCCGCCGGTCGTGATCATCAACCGGAAGGGCGACCTCCTCTACTCCACAAGGAAGACCGGGAAGTTCTTCGAGCCGTCGGTCGGGAACGCGAGCCTCAACATCTTCGACATGGCCCGGGAAGGGCTCAAGGTCGAGCTCGCCATCGCGGTCCGGCAGGCCATCAAGCGGGGACTCGAAGTCACCGCGAACAACCTCTCGGTCCGGACGAACGGGGACACCACCGATGTCAACGTGACGGTCAGGCCGATCACGATGAACGAGACCCTCCGCGATCTGCTGATGATCGTCATCGAGGAAGTACCGTCGCCGAAGAAGCGGTCGCGGCGCACCGGGAAACCCGAGATCGACACCTCCAAGGACGCAACGATCTCGGAGCTGGAGAAGAACCTCCAGTACACCAAGGAGAACCTCCAGACCACCATCGAGGAGATGGAGACCTCGCAGGAAGAGCTCAAGTCCATGAACGAGGAGCTCCAGAGCACCAACGAGGAACTCCAGTCCACGAACGAGGAACTGACGACATCCAAGGAGGAACTCCAGTCCTTAAACGAGGAACTGATGACCGTCAACGCGGAGCTGCAGGCCAAGAACGACGAGCTCGCGCTCGCGAACAACGACATGCGGAACCTCCTGAACTCCACCCAGATCCCGACGCTCTTTTTGGACAACAACCTCCGGATCAAGCGGTACACCAATGCCGCGACCACCCTCTTCACGCTCATCCCGGGCGACATAGGAAGGCCGATCACCGACATCACGTCACACCTCAGGCACGGAGGCCTCCTTGACGATGTCCGGACCGTACTGGAGACGCTCGTCTTCAAGGAGATGCAGGTCGAGTCCGACGACAAACGCTGGTATATGCTCCGGATCATGCCGTACCGGACGCTCGAGAACCTCATCGACGGCGCGGTGATCACCTTCTTCGACATAACGGACTTAAAGCGCCTCGAGCAGGTCCTGGAGGAGCGCAAGCACCTCTGCATCCTCGCCGAGCTTGTCCAGGAATCGGACGACGCGGTCGTGGTGCAGGACACCATGGGATCCATACAGGCGTGGACCAATGCCGCCGAAAAGCTCTACGGCTGGTCCGAGGCCGAAGTCATCGGCCGGGATGCCCGGTCGTTCATCGCTCCGAAGGACCTCGCCGCGTACGACAAGATCATCTTCCGGATCCGGACCGGCGAGGCGATCTCCTCATTCGAGACCCAGCGTATCACCAAAGATAACCGGGTGGTGAAGGTCAGCTGCCGTGTCAGGCGCCTCAACGATGAGTCCGGGAAGGTCATCTCGATCGCGACGACCGAGCGCCCGGTCGCACGGGCGGTGCCCGCCCGCAGGGTGAGAGCAAAGGCGTGATCTTTTTTTTGGCCGGGATGGGAAGAATTCGTTCGACCACCGGGTATGGCCGCGGCAAAGCCGGACCGGAAAAACCCTCAAACCGGTGCCGGCCCCCGCGGGGTTCATTTTCC
This sequence comes from Methanoregula sp., assembly GCA_035622795.1. GTDB lineage: Archaea > Halobacteriota > Methanomicrobia > Methanomicrobiales > Methanospirillaceae > Methanoregula. Next base: position 1,671 of record DASPUR010000106.1, read on the forward strand.
TTCTCAGATAGATTCATTTACTATTAACCGCTACTGGCACGCACCAGATTCTCCGGGCGGCCGGCCCTTCCTGTACGGCCGGCGATTCCCCGCTGAGGGACCGACCGTACCATGAAATCTCTCGCTCACAGCCCGAGGCACAGTGTCACCGGCAGTGCGAAGCGTCTCCGGGCGCGGGCAGAGGAACTCCTGAAAACAAATCCCCCGGCCGAACGCGGCGGGGACGAGGATGTCCGGACGCTCCTCCACGAGCTCTCGGTCCACCAGATCGAACTGGAGATGCAGAACGACCAGCTCGTCAGTGCGGTACGCGAAGCGGAATCTGCCCATGAAAAATACTTCAGGATCTATGATCTGGCCCCGATAGGGTACGCCGGACTGGACCGGCACGGGCGGATCCGGGATATCAACCTCACCGGCACGCGGATGCTCGGGAAGGAGCGGCAGTACTGCATCGGGCAGCGGTTCGATGTCTTCATCAAGCCCCGGGACACCGCGGAGTTCGACCGTTTTCTCCGCCAGGCGTTCCTCACCCGGAAGAAGGGGTCGTGCGAGCTGACACTCCGCAATAGGGGTGGAGGTCCGGACGAGATAGTCAGGATCGAAGGGATCGTACCGGAGCAGGAGCAGGAGCAGGAGCAGGAGCAGGAGCAGGAGCAGGACGGCCCGGTCTGCCGTGCCGCCCTCATCGGGATTACCGAGCAGCGGCGTGCCGAGCAGGAGGTCGTCGAGGCGCGCCTCTACCTCGAGACCCTCTTCGACGCAGCGAGCGGGCCGATCATGGTCTGGGACCGGTCCTTCCGGATCACCCGGTTCAACCGGGCCTTCGAGCGCCTCACCGGACGGTGCACA
>DASPUR010000107.1:0-16920 GCA_035622795.1 Methanoregula sp.
CGGCAGCAATTTCCAGACCGGGGCGACCGCCAAACTCGTCAGGGGCGGCAGTCCGACGGTTACGGCCAGTGCAGTCTCGGTCACATCCACAAGCGTGACGGGTACCTTCAACCTCAATAATGCCGACGAGGGATACTATAATGTCGTCGTGGTCAACCCGGACGGACGTTCGGCAGTACTTGCCGGTGCATTCGATGTGGGCGAAGCCGCACCGATCATCACCTCCGTCTATCCCAACACTGCTGCAATCGGCGATACCGTAGGCCTGACCATAAGCGGGCAGAACTTCGGGGATCTTGACAAGGTCTCGTTCACGATGGGATCTTCGACCATCGATCCGATGTACATCACGAACGTCCAGACCAGTCCCGGCCCGAAGATCTCCTGCAGCCTGAAGATCCCTGATGGAACGCCTATCGGCGACTGGACGGTGACCGTCCTCAACATTGACGCCCAGAAATCCGGATCATGGGACCAGACGTTCCACATCACCAATGCAACCCCGACCAGCTGATCCAACCGGTCTGGAACCTCCCCGAACCTTTTTTCTACCATAGCGTTATCCAGCCGTCCCGGGATATGGATCCTGTCGATCCTTCGAAAATCCGAAGGGGAGGTACCATATATGACCAGGATACTACCAAAACGTTTAATCCCCCGGCACCGTTAACCCGGTAGCTGATGCCGGATACGACCCTTACGCCCATCATTTTTGCCTACGTAGTCCTTCCGTTCCTCATCTTCTGCGCACGGATCTGCGATGTGACCCTGGGGACGATCCGGGTCATCTTCATATCAAAGGGGATCAAGTATATCGCACCCTGTATCGGTTTTTTCGAAGTGATCATCTGGCTCCTCGCGATAGGCCAGGTCATAAACAACGTGACGAACCTGGTAGCGTACGTCGCCTACGGCGCAGGTTTCGCATCGGGGACGTTTATAGGGATGCTGATCGAGGAAAAGATTTCTATCGGCCTTGCGAGCGTGCGGATCATCACAAAAGACGACCCGGCGCCACTCGTACAGTTCCTGAGGTCCAACAATTACGGGGTTACCAGTATTGACGGGGAAGGGGGGACAGGTCCGGTGAAGATGGTATTCACCATAATTAAGAGGCAGGACCTCCCCCACGTCATCTCGATCATCAAGCAGTATTACCCCGCAGCGTTCTATTCCGTGGAAGAGATCAAGTCCGTGGCTGAAGGTGTATTCCCCGACAGGCCGGCCCGGGGGGCTTTCAACTGGCTGGACTCCCTCCGCTTCTTCCGGAAAGGAAAATAATTCCGAATCCGATTGTTTTTATAATTCCCGCAGACAAAACCCGGCAAACGGCAAATCGGCCTGCCAGACCTGTGCGTACTGGAATTGCCGGTTATTTTCGGTAAATTCGGATTCCTGAGGCTGAAAACGGTTATAGAAGGAAAATTTTTTCTTATTTTGCTCCAGTAATCTTTTAATAGTACCGGATAAAAGTAAAAAGAGAGAGAACCGGTGCGTCCATGCCGAAAAGCTCCGCGGCGAGGAAATTTATCCTCCTTGTGATCTCGCTGGCTGTTGCTATTATTGCAGGCTACATCGCGGCGTACTATACGGTCCCGTCCCTTTCCTGGTTTACCGGGCTCATCAAGCCGGATCTAACCCCGCCGGTATGGATCTTCCAGCCGGTCTGGACCGTCCTGTACATCATGATGGGGCTCTCCCTCTACCGGATCTTCACTCACGGGCTTAAGAAAAAAGACGCATGGCTCGGGCTGGTCTTCTTCGTCTTCCAGCTGGCGCTGAATATCTCGTGGTCGTACTTGTTCTTCGGCCTCCATTCAATCTTCTTCGGATTTATCTGCATTCTCGCCCTCTGGGCGATTCTCCTCTGCACAATCATACAGCTCCTCCGGTTCTCGGTCTCTTCCGCTGCACTCCTTCTGCCCTATCTTTTCTGGGTCACTTTTGTCGCCTTCCTCAACTACCTGATCATGACCCTGAACCCGATCTCGTACAGCCTCCCGTTCTGAAGGAAGTTCCGGCCGTTCGAGCACGGGGAGAATGCCCCGTCACCAATGATCCTGTTTTGGACCGGCATCAAAATTTCCGGTAACATAGTTTCCCGGAAGGGTTTCCGGTCGCACTACTCATGTGCGGAATAATTATTTCACCCGCCTGCACCATTCTGGTATAGTCCTGCCGGAAAAATGCAGGAGCAGAACGCTGATACCATGGTAACCCACGAGCTGAAGCCCGGCGTTCTCTGGGTCGGGGCAACCGACTTTGACCGGAGAATGTTCGATGAACTGATCCCCCTCCCGAACGGGACGAGCTATAATTCGTTCCTCATCCAGGGGAGCGAGAAGACGGCGCTTATCGATACGGTAGATCCGACAAAGGAATTCGAGCTGGTGGCTAATCTCGTCAAGCTCGGGATCAACCGCATTGACTATATCGTTATCAACCATGCCGAACAGGACCATTCCGGGTCCCTCCCGATGGTCCTCGAGTTCTTCCCCGATGCCACCATCGTAACGAACGCGAAGTGCAGGGAATTTCTTATCGACCTCCTGCACCTCCCCTTCGACAAGATACAGATCATCGGTGACCGGGAGACCCTCTCGCTCGGTGACCGGACACTCGAATTCCTCATCACGCCCTGGACCCACTGGCCCGAGACCCAGCTGACGTTTCTCCAGGAGGACCGGATCCTCTTTCCCTGCGACCTCTTCGGCGCCCATTTTGCGTCGAGCGACCTTTTCGTAAAAAGCGAGATGGAGATCTACCAGTCCGCGAAGCGCTACTACGGGGAGATCATGATGCCATTCCGGAACAGCATCCGGGGATATATCGAGAAGGTGAAGGCCCTGAACCCCGAAATGATCGCACCGAGTCACGGGCCCGTGTACAACACTCCCCGGATCATTCTCGATGCTTACACGGAGTGGACCTCGGATGATGTCAAAAATGAGGTGATCATCCCGTACGTTTCCATGCACGGGAGCACGCAGAAGATGGTCGACCACCTGGCCGGCGCGCTCATCGAGAGGGGGATCACGGTAAAACCGTTCAATCTGACCAGGACCGATATCGGCGAGCTCTCGATCGCGCTTGTCGACGCCGCTACCATTGTCGTGGGAACGCCCACCGTGATCTTCGGTCCCCACCCGGAGGCCTTCTATGCCACATACCTGGCAAACCTGCTCAAACCGAAGGTCAGGTTCGCTTCGGTAATCGGTTCGTATGGCTGGGGGGGAAAGACGGTGGAGACTATCGTAAAGATGCTCGATCATGTCAAGGTAGAAGTCCTCGAACCGGTCTATGTGAAGGGAGCAGCGGACGAAGCAACGCTTATTGCGCTCGACCGGCTCGCGGACGATATCCTCGCCCGGCACAAGGCGGCGGGGCTGGTATGAAACAAGGGTCAGATCTTTTTAATCTGGAATAAATTCAACGACGGCGTACTCTTTCACCCGGAAAGGAAATATCACCCTGCCCCGCCCCTCCTTTTTCCCGTCCTGCTCCCTGTATTGACGGATGCCGGCACAAACCCTAATACAGCCCGGCCGGCAACCTTTAGCAATGCACCGGACCGCAAACCTCCTCACCATTATCGCGGATCTCGGCGATATCTTTGCATCCCTCGCCCCGGTGAGCTGCCTTCCGCTCGCGGTCGCGGTGCTCTACGGGGAATGGGGGATGATCGGGCCCATGGCCACCGTACCGGTAATCTTCTTCATGCTCGGGATCCTGATGCGGAGTGTGCCCCGCGGCGAGCGCGGGATCCGGCTGTCGAATGCGATGTGTTCGGTTGCCCTCTTCTGGATCTCCTGCGCCGCGGTCAGCGGTCTGCCGTTCATGATTGGCCTGCACATGGGTTTCACCGACGCGTTCTTCGAGGGAATGGCCGGATGGACCGGGACCGCATTCTCCCTCATCCCTCTCGTCGATACGGCGCCCCACACCCTTCTTTTCTGGCGTTCTTACATGCAATGGCTCGGGGGGATCGGGATCATCGCTTTCTCAATCGCTATGGCAAGCAGTACCGGTCTCTTCCAGTCCCGTATCTTCCGTACAGAAGGCAGGGACGAGCCCCTGATGCAGAACGTGATTGCCACCGGCAGGCCGCTCTTCAGGATCTACAGCGTCCTCACCTTCATCGCTATAGGCCTCATCCTCTTCACCGGCCTCTCGCTCTGGGAAGCGGTCAACCTTGCCCTCTCAGCAATATCGACCGGTGGTTTTACCATTCACCAGGCCGGGATCCCGTTCTACCACAGTTTCGTGCTCGAACTCATCCTCATCCCCATCATGATAGCAGGGGCCCTTCCGTTCAAGCTGTACTATCTCGTCACCGAAAACCGCCGCCTGAGTCTTTTCGGGGACGAACAAGTCAAGATCTTCTTCCTCATCCTCGCAATCGGATCCGCGGTCCTTACATATGACCTGATCTTCTTCACCAACCTCGACCTTCTCCCTGCGTTCCAGCAGGGGCTTTTCATGACCGTATCGGCGGTAACGACAACCGGGTTCCAGACCGCGAACCTCCATGCATGGGCGAGCGTCACCATACTCTTCCTCGCAATGATCGCGTTCATCGGGGGGGCATCCGGAAGTACTTCGGGGGGGATCAAACTGAGCAGGGTTGCGCTTGCCTTCCGTGCCCTGCTCTGGTGGTTCCGCAGGCTGTACGTGAGCGGCAAGGTCCTTCTTCCGTTCAAGATCGAGGGCCGGGTAATACCGAAGGTCACGGCGGAACTCGAGGCGGCAAAGAACATGCTCGTGATCATCCTCTCCGTACTCGTCGTCTTCATCGCTACCCTCGCGGTATTCCAGGCACAAGCGACATCCTTCTCGATAACCGAAATCGTATTCAATGTGGTTTCCGCGTTCTCGACAACGGGGATCAACACGGGCTACGTCTCGCCCGCCATGCCCGTCGTCTCAAAATGGATCTTTATCGGTGTCATGTGGCTTGGCAGGCTCGAAGTGATCCCTGTCGTAATGCTCATCGTAGCCGTTTTCCGGGGAGCTGACTAATTCCGGCGATCCTGAAAGCCGCAAGACCGGGCCAGCCAACGCAACTTTACTTTCCTTAACATCAGGAGATCTAATATAAATTGCCTGCATCTTAGTACACTTGTGAAGCAGATCGCCCTGTACGGCAAAGGGGGAATCGGGAAGTCTACAACCTCGGCAAACCTCTCGGCAGCGCTCTCATGCCAGGGGTTCGACGTACTCCAGATCGGGTGCGATCCGAAGCGCGACAGTACCCGTATGCTGATGCACGGGAAACTTATCCCAACGGTGATGGATTCGGTGCGGGAGCGGGGTGAGGCCGCGATCTCGCTCGCAGACATCGTTTATACCGGGTTCAATGGTATTCGGTGCGTGGAAGCAGGAGGTCCGGAGCCCGGTGTCGGATGTGCAGGACGCGGGATTATCGCAACCTTCCAGATCCTTGAGAAACATGGTGCCCTGAAAGGCGATGTCATCGTTTACGACGTGCTCGGCGACGTGGTCTGCGGGGGGTTCGCGATGCCGATGCGGGAGGGGTACGCCCGGGAAATCTATCTCGTCACATCGGGAGAGCTCATGTCCCTGTATGCGGCCAACAATATCTGCAAGGCTATCCAGCGACTTGCAACCCGGCCACAAAGCCGGTGCCGGCTTGCCGGTGTGATCTGCAACGCGAAGGGGCAGCCCCGCGAAGAGGAACTCGTCACGGAGTTCGCCCGGCTGGTGAACAGCACGATGATCCAGTTCATTCCCCGGGACCGGACCGTCCAGATGGCCGAGATCAACCGTAAGACAGTAGTCGAGTACGATCCGGAGTCATCGCAGGCAGCAGTCTACCGTTCACTCGCTCAGCGCGTGATGGGGAACTCGTCGCTGACCATCCCGACTCCTCTCGAATATGACAACCTCGAAGCCCTTGCTATCGAATTCCTGTAGGCACGGCGGCTGCACCCTTACCGGCGCATTATCCGCGACCACTCACGTACGTGATGCGGCAACCATCATCCATGGACCGAAAGGATGCGCCCACCATAATTTTTCCCTCTTCCATGCCACCGGGGCGGATAACGACAGGATCGTAATTCCGGACCTCGTCTCGACCGGTCTCGAAGGGATTGACATCGTTTTTGGAGGGGAACCGGTTCTTGCGCGTACCATCCGTTCGGTTGCCGGACGCGATGTGAGGGCTGTTTTTGTCCTCTCAACCTGCGTCATCGAGACCATCGGCGACGATGTCGCGGCGGTCTGCGGCCAGGATTATGGCGTCCCCGTCATCCCGATCCCTACCGCGGGATTCCTGGGAGGCACCTTCCAGGAAGGGCTGAACAATGCGCTGATCGCAATTGCCGGTTCCTGCGGGATATCCCCGGCGCCCGTTGCTGCAGAGGTCTGTGCAAATATTATCGGGGAGAAGAACCTTGAGTACGAAGCAGAGGAAAACTATGCGGAAGTAGAACGGCTTCTTTTGCTTCTCGGAATCCCGGTAAACAGCCGATTCATCCGGACCTGCTGCATGGCGGATATATCCCGGATCGGGGCCGCCCGTGTTAATATCCTCCGTGAACCCGATCTCGTACCCGCCGGTACGTTCCTGCAACGCAGGTTCGGTACGCCGTTCCAGGCTTCCTTCCCTACAGGATTTTCCGGGACTATCCGGTTCCTCGAATCGGTGGGCAGGATCTGCGCGGTAGACAGCAGCAAGGCGATCGCGGCTGAAGAATTGCGCCAGGCCGATACCCTTGCAGACTTTGAGGACATCGCAGGAGGGCGGATCGCGCTCGACCCGAAAGCATCATCGGGGTCCCTGCAGCTCGCGGGCGAGTTAGCAGAGAGGCTGGATATGTCTGTCGGAACGAACGGCAGGAAGGTCCCGCTCCCATTCTCGCCCCCGGTCGGGAGTGCCGGTGTAAGGCGGCTGCTCCACCGGTGGCGGTGCGCGATCCATGCCTGAGTGCGATAACCCGCTCTGGCCCTGCGCCATGACCGGCGCAGTCGCGTGCCTTGCGGGGTTTGAGGGAATAACGGTCATTATCCACGGTTCGAGCGGGTGCTATTATTATCCGGCGACACTCCTTCATGCGCCGCTAGAGGGCACCTTCATCATGGAGCAGGAGGTTATCTTCGGGTCCGAGGAACGCCTCAGGGAAGTGATTGCCGGAGTTGCCGGGAACGGCAAGAGAACTGCCGTGGTCACTACCTGTGTCCCGGCAATCCTCGGGGAGGATATCCGGTCGGTGCTCGCAGCGCACGACAGTATCATTGTCGACAGCCCGGGGTTTTCCGGGGACCTGGAAACGGGGTACCGGGCCGCTCTCGAAGCACTCGGGCCGTCCGTGGACCCGCCTGAACCCTGCGTGAACATTGATGGGATCTGCCTCCTCGACCCCTTTTTCCGTGGGAACCTTCACGAGATCCTGCGGCTCCTCCGGCTTGCCTCCGTCCCCGTGGGGACGATCTTCTGCTCGGACTCGGCCGAAAACGTGAACCATGCATCACCGTACACGATCGGAACCAATGGTGACTTCGCATCGGGCGTGGGGGAATTCCTTGGCGGCACACTCGGCCTGGACACGGTAGCGCAGACCATTACAGAAGTCTGCCGGCACGTCCCGGAATCCGATCCCGATCCGGTGATCAGGGAGACGGAGAGAGAGAAGGAGCGGGTCATCCGGGCATGTGACAAGTTCCTCCGGAGATTTGATCCTCCCCGGGTCGCGATCTTCGCGGGTCTGTCATACGCGCGGTTTGCAGAGGAGGCGCTTCATACATGGCTTGACGCCGAGATCCTCTGTATCGGTACCCGGAACGATCCGGGGGGTTCCCCGGGACATATTACCCGCGCCTCCGGAATGAATGAGGTAAAGGCACTTCTGGAGGACCACCGGCCGGACCTGGTTCTGGGTTCCTCATTCGAGCAGTCTGCCGGGGGGAGTTACGGGTTCGTAGGGATTACTCCTCCGCTACGGGGCAGGGTAAGTCTTGCCCCCCGCACGCTGGCGGGGATCACCGGGACCCTATCCTTAATCGAGAATGTACTGAACGAATGTATGGATTCCCGGAAAAGCACGGCTCCGATAACAGGATTACCAAGGCATCGTTAGTTCCTCAGAATCCGGGGCAGACCATAACTCCCGGCTGGCCCGAAGGCTGCCTGATACAGAAGATCTCTTTTATGAGACCTCTTTTTCACTTTCACTCCGCGCACGCTGACGGATTATATACTCCTGCCGGTAAATGCCACTAGTACGACAGAAGGTGGTCGTGTATGATGGAACGTGCAGGTTTTATCCGGAAGACAAGGGCACAGGCACTCGACTGCGATGGGTACGCTCATGAGGTGATCGAGGTCACAATACTCGGATGCCGGTTTGCTATCCGGATACAGCAGCTCGCCGGCGCTCTTGCCGGAAAGGTTGTTGTCCAGATCGAGGAACTCACCCATAACTACTCCTACTACCTCGGGCCCACCTGCGGGCTTGGGCAGGTCTCTGCCTCGGGCAAGGCTCTGAACATAAACCTCTTCCATGAAGGGAACTTCACAGTCTCCCTCTCAGCGCTCCGGTCGGTCATGTATGGCAGGGAACGGAACGCAGTCATCGTGAGGATTCCCGAACCCGGGTTCACTACACGGGTGCGCAGGGCTACACAAGACCAGCAGCAGATATCTGCAACGGTGTAGATTTCCCGCCCTGTTGAAAAGTCCGTATCATGCAACATTAATAGTCCCGGAACAGATGATCATACGAGGAGTCCGGCACTTTTTTCCTTCCGGTGCCGGACAATAAATCTGCCACAGGGATGCGATACACAACGACCTGCACCGACGTCGACTACCGGGAGCTTGTTGAATTCCAGCAGGATCTCATCGTGAAGTTCAGCCCGGAGGGACGCCTCCTGTACATGAACCCTGCGTACTGCGAGGCAGTGGGAAAAACACAGGAGGAACTGGCCGGAAGCGTCTTCATGCCGGTGACCAGCGAGAAATACGCCGAGGCCATCGCGACCCATATGACAAAACTCTTCCGTCCCCCGTTCACCTGCGTTTTCGAGCAATGGATCCAGACACCGAAAGGGATGCGGTGCTACAGCTGGTCAGCAAGGTCGGTGGTCGACGAGAACAAGAATGTTGTCGCAATCGTCGCAACGGGCCGGGATCTCACGACCATAAAGCTCTCCTGGAGAACGATCCGGAAGAGGGACAGGGAACTGATGCTCCTGCTCGAGAGCGGTAGCGCTCTGTATTATACCCATTCCCCTGAGCAGCTGATCTCGTTTGCCAGCCCGAGGATCCGGGCGCTCCTTGGCTGCCGTCCCCGTGCAGGAAAATGGGCATGGACCGATTACCTCACCGACAACCCGGTCAATGCGGCGGGTCTGGAACGGACAATCCGCGCCCTGCGGTCGGGAAGGCGCGAGCCTCCGTACCGGCTCGAGATGAAGGGGGGCGATGGGCGTATCATATGGGTCGAAGTGAATGAAGTCCCGGTAGTGAAGGATGGGAAAACGGTCGCGATCGCCGGATCGATCACGGACATCACCGACCGTATGTGCGCCGAGGAAGGTGCGGCGGAGGCGGAGATCCTCATACGGGGTGTCCGGCCGGAGGAACCGGAGTCTTCCGGTCATTCGCCGTTCGGGTTCATCAAATCCATCTTTTCGAAACAGGCCGATGAGGAAGAAGACGATGAGTTCGAGTTTGATATCCCGAAAGGGCTGAATTAAGGGATTGCCTCCCACCGGCAAAGGTATCCCAGCGCTTTTTTTTGGAACAGGAATTTCAGGTCCGCGTACAGATGGTCATCCGGGGGACAATCCGCCACCCCAAGTGAGTTGCTGCGTGCAAAAAAGAAGGATTTTGGAGTTATTTCACCGTTTTCACGCAATCGGCAATATATGAGCCTGCTTTTTTCGTCCCCGCTGATCCACCGAGATCTTTTGTCACCACGCCGTCCCTGATGCTCTTCTCGATCGCGCTCACGATGGCTGCCGCGGCGTCGTGCTCGCCGATATGGTCGAGCAGGAGCGATCCGGCCCAGATAGTAGCTACGGGATTTGCCACATCCATACCCCTGTACTTGGGTGCGGATCCATGGATGGGCTCAAACATCGAGGTTCCCTTCGGGTTGATATTGCCACCAGGGGCCAGACCAAGGCCGCCCTGGATCATCGCGCCGAGGTCTGTTATGATGTCCCCGAACATGTTCGGAGTGACCACAACATCGAACCATTCCGGGTTCTTGACAAACCACATGGTGACGGCGTCCACGAAGCTGAATTCCGTCTTCACGTCCGGGTAGGACTTCGCGGTCTCGGCAAAGACTTCCCGCCAGAGGCCGTATACATCCGAGAGGACGTTTGCCTTGTCTACCGAGGTGAGTTTCTTCTTCCGGCGCCTCGCGAGATCGAAGGCATAGGTCTGGACCCGGCGGGCGCCCTCGCGGGTGATTACACCGATCTGGTACGCGACCTCCTCCGCATCGCTCTCGGCATCGATCCCAAATTTCACGTTGTAGATTTCGCGCATCACGGAGAGCTCGACCCTCTGGTGTTTTCTGAACCGCGACCCGATCCCGACGTAGAAGTCCTCGGTGTTCTCCCGGACGACTATGAAATCAATGTCCTTCGGGCTTTTCCCTGCGAGGGGGGTCTCTACGCCATTGAGGAGCTTGATCGGGCGGAGATTCACATACTCGTCAAAGTAGAACCTGAGAGCGAGGAGGATCCCCTTCTCGAGGACGCCAGGTTTGACCCGCTCGTCCCCGATAGAGCCAAAATAGATCGCCTTGAACTTTTTGAGTTCCCCTAAGTCATCCTCGGTGAGAAGCTTGCCGGTCGCGAGGTACCGGTCCGCCCCTATGGAAAAGTCTGTCCAGTCGATATCAAAGCCGAACCGTTCGCCCGCCGCATCGAGGACTTTTTTTCCCTCGGAAATGATCTCCGGCCCGATCCCGTCACCACCTATCGCCGCGATTTTGTACACACCGGCACCTCCGAAAGATTCTTCGCGTACTGGACAAGACCCCCGGCATCGATGATGCCCTGCATGAATGCAGGCACCGGCTCGATCGCATACCGTTGCCCATTCGCTTCGATGTACCCGTCTTCAAGATGGAGACGGATCTTCGCGCCATCGGGTATTTTATCGGCATCCGGGCAGACGACCGGAAGGACCCCGACGTTGATGGAGTTCCGGAAGAAGATCCGTGCAAAGGACTGTGCTATCACGACATTTACCCGCGCCCCGAGCAGGGCGAGAGGTGCATGTTCACGGGAGGAGCCGCAGCCGAAGTTCCGGCCCCCGACCACGACATCACCTTCCTTCACCTTCTTTGCAAACTCGTCGCGGGTCCCTTCAAAGGCGTGTTTCGCGAGCTCGTCGGGATTGTTGATGGTCAGGAACCTCCCGGGGATTATCGCGTCCGTATCGATGTCGTCCCCGAACTTCCACACCCGCATATTCGACGCGGCTGCATGGACGGACCGGCTGGCCGTAACCTCTTTTACCGGCACTGTTTTTCGCGAAGCCATTTCAGACCTCCCTCGGATCGGTGATGACGCCGGTTATTGCGCTTGCTGCCGCAGTTGCTGCTGAAGAGAGGTAGACCTTCGCCTCGGTGCTCCCCTGTCGTCCCCGGAAATTGCGATTCGAAGTCGAGAGAGAGACCTCGCCGGGTGCAAGCAGGCCGAATGAGCCGCCCATGCAAGGTCCGCAGCAGGGCGCCTCGACGAGTGCCCCGGCCTTCACGAACTTCTCGAGGAGACCCGTTTTCAGGGTCTTCATGTACTCATCCCGGGATGCGGGGATGATAAGCACGCGGACCTTCGGACTGAACTTTTTCTTGCCGAGGACCCCTGCCGCCGCCTCCAGGTCCTCGAACCTCCCGTTCGTGCAGGAGCCGATAAAGACCTGGTCGATCACGGTGCCTGCCACCCTGCTGACCGGCACACCGGTATCAACGTTGTGGGGCACAGCTACCTGCGGTTCGAGATCCGATACGTTGTAGGATCGCTTCTCCGCATAGACAGCATTGGGATCGCCCTCCAGCGTAAACGGCTTCATTTTCCGCCGGCCTTTCATGTACTCCCACGTAATTTTATCCGGGGCGACGATCCCCGCTTTCGCGCCCATCTCGATCGCCATATTGCAGCAGGTCATCCTGCCCGGCATCGCCATCTTCTCGATCGTCTTTCCACAGAACTCGATTGCCTTGTAGGTCGCACCGTCTGCGCCAATATCGGCCGCTATAGAAAGAATCAGGTCCTTTGGGCCGACGTACTCCGGGAATTTTCCCGATACTTCGGCCCGGATTGTTTCCGGAACCTTGAAGTAGAGGGCCCCGAACTTGAGCGCGAACCCCATGTCGGTCGATCCTATCCCGGTCGCAAACGCCCCGGCCGCACCGTACATGCAGGTATGGGAGTCGGCACCGACCACGATCTCTCCCGGAGCTGCCCGCCCCTTCTCGAGGACCACCTGGTGGCAGACACCTTCGTTGATGTCGTAGTTATGGATCCCCTGTTCATCGGCGAAGCTCCGCATGTACACATGGTTCTGCGCCGCTTCTATCGAATCGGCAGGAATCTGGTGGTCGAAGAGCATGATGACACGTTCGGGGTCAAACACCCTGGTCCCTCCCATCTCGTAGAACTTCTGGATGGCAAGGGGTCCGGTGATGTCGTGGATCATGGTCCCGTCAAGAGGAGACATTACCACTTCGCCCGCCCGAATATCGTTGCCGCATTTCCGTGAGAAAATCTTCTCCACGATTGTAGCTGCCATGCTTTGGTCGGCAGTACTCTTGGCGCCCGGCCATCTTGTAGTTAATCACCGGTCTTGATCCGCAGGTTCCGCACAGAACCTGACCGGATCCATGGCACTCTCCATGACTGCGGTTATTTTCGCAGTCAAAGTAACCTTTAATCCCAAAAACGGGCAAGATTAAGCGATAAACCATGAAGACCGTACGAGTACTATTTGTTCTCCTCGCGTTGTGCGCGATCACCGCATGCGCCGGGATAGTCGCGGCCCAGACGGGTTCGACCACAAACGAACAGATCATCCATGCGACCGGAAGCGGCACGGTCACCGACACTCCGGACCGGGTCCAGATCACTTTCTCCACCGAGACCGAAAACCCCGATGTTAAGACCGCACAGGCCGATAATGCGGCGATCATGGACAAGGTAGTGAACGCACTCGTCACTGCAGGAATACCAAAAGACTCGATGAAGACAACGGGATACACCATAACCCCGGTATACCAGGACCCGGGCAATATCCTCAATCCCAAAATCCAGACATACCAGGTTACCAACACACTGCAGGTTACGCTGAGCGATGTCTCCATGTCGGGGCCGGTCATAGACACTGCCGTTGCAAACGGCGTAAACCAGGTATCCTCGATACAGTTCATGCTCTCCGATGCACAGGCACTCTCGCTCCGGAACGATGCCCTTAAAAAGGCAGTCGCAAACGCCCGGGCCGATGCCGATACCGTCTCAGGGGCGCTCGGAGTGAATATCTCCGGCACGAAAAACGTTGACATCAGCCAGGGATATACCCCGGTTGTCTACGACAACACGTATGCGGCCGGCGCAATGGCAAAATCGGCAGTCCCGACACCCATTCAGCCCGGTGACATTACCGTTACCGCGACGGTAACAGTAGACTATACCTACTTATGATGCCGCCGGATCTGCACGACACCTTTCACAACTTTTTTACATAAGCAGCGTGTGATTATTTCTTAAATCATCACAGCCGGAAACGAAGCAGGCCGATCGAACCAGGCCGGAACAAATCAAAGTAATATTCGAATATCCCGTTAATCAGCGGATACCATAGGATTTGAATTTATATGGAGCGCAATATCAGTTTTAAGGAACGGCGGTACATCGAGGAACTGCGTATCCTCACCAAGGCCACGGCACTGGATTGTGTCATCGATGACCGGTTCGACCGGGTCATCTACGTGATACGGCAGGGGGACATGGGCCTCGCGATAGGGAAGAAAGGAGAGAACATCAAGCGTTTACAGTCCGTACTCGGCAAGCGGATTGAGATGGTGGAGTATTCCGAAGACCCGGAGGCGTTCATCGCCAATATCTTCAAGCCGGCAGAGGTAGTTGGCATTGAGAGGGTTGAAGAGAACGGGCCGATCAACGTTCTCGTCCGGCAGCGGAGCGACCTTGGGATTGCGATAGGAAAGGCAGGATGCAATATAGAGAAGGCACGGATCCTCTGCCGGCGATTCTGCAACCTCGAGATTGGCGAAGTCATCCTCGCCCCGGAGGCTCCATGAAAAGCGAAGCCGACCCCCGCATCATAGCGGAGCTCTGGCGGATTATCTGCGATCGGGCAGACCACCCTTCCGCGGAATCATACACCAGCATGCTCCTCTCGGACAAAAAAGGAGTGGACAAGCCGCTTGAAAAAGTCGGGGAAGAAGCGACCGAGTTCATCCTCGCGGTGAAGAACGGGATCCCTGCCCGGACAGCAGAGGAAGCCGCCGACCTCGTTTTCCATTTCCTTGTCGCACTCCGTGCAGCTGAAATCGACCTTCAGACAGTTATGCAGGAACTGGAGAAGCGCCGGAAATAGCCGGTTCCTGCACATCCGGTTGATCCGGCTGGTCTTTTTGGAACATTTATCTCGTGAGGAATGCGGAGAGACTGATAAGTGAGGGCAGCTCTGCGGAATCCGCATCCGTGTGGAGGAGCGACTCGTCCACATAGATCGGTACACAGGCGCGGAGTGCAATTGCAATCCCGTCGCTCGGGCGACAATCTATATCTTCTTCCCTGGTCTCATCGCGGAGGACCAGTTGGGCATAGTATACGCCGTCCTGCAGGGAATCAATCTTCAGGGAGCTCAGGGCAATCGAGAAACGGGTCAGGAGCTCGATGAAAAGGTCATGGGTAAACGGACGCGGCAGGGTCTCGTGCTGGAAGGCGCTTTCGATGGAGATCGCCTCGGTGATCCCTATGAAGATAGGCAGCTTCCTCCCGCTGCTGTCGGCAAGGATCACCACAGGGGCCGCAGTCGTCTCACCGGCAGCCACAAATATCCCTGAGACCTCGCATCTCACCTGAACCATACGGTTTGGTCATCTGCGCGGGGGAAGATAAAGGTTCAGGCCGGGTCCGGACAGGCAGGGAGAACGACAGAGAGAATAAACTATGTTCCTTAAGGTATCATTCGGCCAGCTCGTACTTCGCTTCCCTTCGGACAATGATGATGCTTGCGAGGATCCCGAGGGCGATGTTGAAATAATACAGGACGATCCTCCATATCACGACAAAGATCCCGACAATCGAAGCAGGGATGAAGAGGGCGTACATTGAAGTCGCGCCGACCTCGGCAATCCCCGAACTTCCCGGGGTCAGAGGCAGCATCATGAGGATGGCGAGAATGAGCTGGATCACGAATGATTCAAGAACGAGCGGGGGCTGGCCGAGGCCGACAAGGATCAGGGAGGCGGTCACGATCTCCGAAACCCAGTAAAGAAGCGTGAAAAGGAAACCCCATGCGAGGCCGGTCTTCCCGGTCCGGACGAACCGGCAGACCGCCCCGTGGAAGTTATCGATCTCCTTATCTGCCCGTGCCCGGAGCTCCGCCATGCGGGGTGCATCCCATTTCCTCCCCACCCAGTTCAGGATGCGGGTGACAACCCGTTTGACGATATCCGGCCGGTTCACCGCGAAGTAGAAGAGGAGGAGGCAGCCGGCGATAAAGATCCAGGTGATGAAGACCATTATTTCGGACACCGCACCGAGCATCTTCCACTGGTCGGTGAGGACAAGCATGGCAAACGCGGCGAGGCCGGCAAGGGCGATGCCGTCGAGTACCCGCTCCATGATGACGACCGCTGTCGCATCCCCTATCGGGACATTCGCACGGTACAGCTCGTGGACCCGCACCGGTTCGCCACCGGCCTGGGCAGGCGTGATTGCGGAAGCGAGGAGGTTTGCAAAGACCAGGTTAAGGCTATAGAGGAACGGAATCTTGTATCCGAGGGAGAAGCTCATCTTCTTGACCCGCATGGCCCAGAAACACATGGTCAGCAGGTGGGTGAGAAAAGCAAGGAGGAGGAAGAAGGGGTTGATCTCCCTGAGGTACGTTATGGTATTCTCGTTGATCGTGAGGATGAGGATGACGATGAGGACGGCGAGGGAGAACGCGATCGAGATGTAAAGCCATTTCCACTGGGATCGTTCCATGTGTCCTCCTTCTCCGCCGTGCCGGGGGCCGCACGACAACTGCTTTCCCTAAACGTTATGTTGCATAGTATAAACTTTTATTACTCCGGTATCCGAAATCCGCCCATACGGAAAATATCATGAGTCAGACCGTAAAGAGGTCCCGCTCTGCAGTGATCCGATAGAGCCCTGCGGTTACCGCGGCATCCAGCCAGCCATGCCCGTAGCTGAAACAGGCAAGGGCATCTTCAAACCTTCCGGAGTCCAGAAAAACGCTGCCCTGCCGGGCATACAGCCACGCGATGCAGAGGACCTGCTCAGAAAATACGAATGCGGAAGTCGCCGGGTCCGGGCCAGGAGCGACAGAGGAACGGGCGGTGTCGAGCAGGCGACAGTAGCGCCTGGTCTTCTCTTCGAGCTTTTCACGATATTCCGATGGAAGCGCGTCGCACTCCCCCATAAACGGGCATGCGGCTTCAACCGGAGGGCCGAATACACCGAACGCGTACCCGAAATGAAGCCACCCGAACCCGTAGAAGAAGCAGGCCAGTCCGTTGACGAGGTCGCCGCTTGCACAGAATGCCAGGCCATCGCTCTCGTAGGCAGAGGCCATGGCATGGATAGTCCTTGCGGTTCTCCCGAGAAGCGAACTTTCCGGGGCGGTGAACCGCACGGTTCCGAGACCTCCTGCGAGATGTTGCTGGCACTTCCGGATGTTCATAA